>NZ_BBUX01000010.1:0-137669 GCF_000974725.1 Methylobacterium sp. ME121 | reverse complement strand
CGCCGCGGCGCTCGCTCCGCACCCGGCTGCTCGCGGCGGCCCTGGTGCTGGTCCTGGCGGCCCTGGTGGTGGCGGGCCTCGTCATAGGGGTGATCCTGCACCGGTTCGTGCGCGGGCAGCTCGACGGCCGGCTCGACGCGCAGATCGTCGCCCTGCGGGCCGGGCTCGAGGCCGGCATCCTCCCGCAGGGTCTCGACGCGCCGCCCTTCGACCGGCCCGGCCCCGGCTGGGCCTGGGAGGTGCGCCGCGGCGGCGCGACGATCCGGTCCGGCTCCCTGCGGGGCGGGGACATCCGCCTGTCCGATCCCGAACCGGACGGGGAGCCGGGCCGGCCGCACCCGGCTTCGGGCACGGGACCGCGCGGCGAGCCCCTCGTCGCCCGCGTGCTGGACGTGCCCGGGCCCGAGCCGGCGACGATCGTGGTGGCGGCACCGGAGGGGGAGCTGCGCGGGCCGCTGCGCGAGGCGCTGACGAGCCTCGCTCTGGCGCTCGGCATCCTCGGCCTGTGCCTGCTCGCCGGGCTGGCGGTCCAGGTGCGCCTGGGCCTCGCGCCGCTGACGCGCCTGCGCGCGGACCTCGCCTCGGTCCGGTCGGGGCGGCGCGAGCGCGTGCCGGCGGACCAGCCCGCCGAGATCGCGCCGGTGGTGGCGGAACTCAACGCGCTCCTCGACCAGAACGCGCAGAACCTGGAACGCGCCCGCGGCCACGTCGCCAACCTCGCCCACGCCCTCAAGACGCCGCTCGCCACCCTGTCGATGGCGCTCGCGGAGCCCGCCCGCGATCCGGACGGCGCGCTGCGCCGGCAGGTGGATGACATGGACCGGCGGGTGCGGCACCACCTCCGGCGCGCCCGGGCCGCGGCCCTGGCGGGTTCGGCCCGCGGCCGCACGGCCCTGGCACCCCGGCTGTCGGACTTGCGCGCGGCGCTGGCCCGGATCCACGCCGAGAAGGGCGCGGCGATCGACCTCGACGTCCCGGAAGCCCTGGCGGTCTCCTGCGAGGGCCAGGATCTCGACGAGATGCTCGGCAACCTCGTGGACAATGCCTGCCGCTGGTGCAGGGCCCGCGTGCGGGTCTCCGCGACAACGCGCGACGGCGCGGTGGCCGTGGTCGTGGAGGATGACGGGCCCGGCCTCGACCCGGCGGCCGCCTCCGCCGTCATGGCCCGGGGCCGGCGCCTCGACGAGGGCGTGCCGGGCCACGGCTTCGGGCTGCCGATCACCCTGGAACTCGCCGAGCTGTACGGCGGCGGCCTGAGCCTCGGGCGGTCGGATCTCGGCGGCCTCCGCGCGGACTTGGTGCTGCCGGCCTGACCGGCCCCCCTCAGCCGAGCGCCTCCCGCAGGATCGGCCGGATCCGCGGATCGGCGCAGTGGGCGACGTTGAAACGCATGTAGCCGTTCCACGTATCCGACAGGCTGAACGAGGTCCCGGGCGCCAGCACCATGCCGCGGGCCAGCGCCCGGCGGGCGACGTCGGCCCCGTCGCGCCCGTCGGGCAGCCGCATCCACAGGAAGAAGCCGCCCCGCGGCTGCGCCCAGGTCTCCAAGCCGCAGGCGCGCAGCTCCGCGGAGGCCTGCACCATCGCGCCGGCGAGCCGGCGGCGGGTCTCGGCGAGGTGTCGCCGGTAGGCGCCCTCGGTGATCAGCGCGTGCACCAGCGCCGCGGTGATGTGGCCGTTGCCGAGGCTGAGGGCCAGCTTGAGGTCGACCAGCGGCTCGACCCAGTCGGCCCGGAGCGCGATCCAGCCGCAGCGCGCGGCCGCCGACAGGGTCTTGGAGAAGCTGCCGATCTGGATCACCCGCTCCAGCCCGTCGAAGCCGGCGAGCCGCGGGGCCGCCTCGGGCTCGAGGTCGCCGAAGATCTCGTCCTCGACGATGAGCGTGTCGTGCGCCTCGCACAGCTTCAGCAGGCGGTGCGCCACGGTCGGCGCGAGGCTCGCCCCGGTCGGGTTCTGGAGGGCCGCGTTGGTCAGGTAGAAGCGCGGGCGGTGCTGCTCCAGCAGGGTCGCGAGCGCCCGCAGGTCCGGCCCCTCCGGGGTGATCGGCACGCCGACCACCGCGACGCGCTGCGCGCGCAGCAGCGCCAGGAAATTGAAGTAGCAGGGATCGTCCACCAGCACGGTGTCGCCGGGCTGGAGCAGGAAGCGGCAGACGAGGTCCAGCGCCTGCGTGGCCGATTCGACCAGCACGATCTGGTCGGGCTCGGCGCCGACGCCCTTCTCGCCGACCTTGCGGGCGATCTGGTGGCGCAGGGGCTCGTAGCCCAGCGGCCGGTCGTAGTTGGTCATCTCGGCGAGGTCGGCGCGCGCCACCCGGCGCAGACCCCGGCGGATCGCCTCGTGGGGCATCCAGGAATCGGGCAGCCAGCCGGCCCCGGGCTTGAGCTGGTCGGAGCCGGCCTGCTGCGCCTGCCGGGTGATCCAGAGCGGGTCGACGATCCGGTCGAGCCGCGGCCCCATCGCCTGGAGCGAGAGCGGCCGCGTCTTGCCGGCGACGTAGAAGCCCGAGCCCGGCCGCGGCACCACGGCGCCCTCGGCGGCGAGGCGCTCGTAGGCCTCGACGACGGTGGATTTCGAGACGCCCATCGTCTCCGCGAAGGCGCGCACCGAGGGGATCCGCACGCCCGGAACCAGCCGCCGCGCCGCGATCCGCTCCCGGATCTCGCCGACCACGGCCTCGACGCGCGTCCCGGGGCTTCTGGCTGCGACCGACATCCGTACTGCTCTTTCGTCCGGACAATTCTTCCGAACCGTACCGAAGTGTTCCTGTCGCCGCCAGCCCCGGGCCGACAGGATCGTGACGCCCCCAAACGACGGAGGAGGGGATCCATGACCCAGTGCCTGACCGAAACCGCCGCCCTCGAAGCCCGGATCAGACCGCGGAGCGGATGGCTCGCCCGGATGGCCGGCCCCGTGCTGACGGTCGCCGCGGAGGTGCGCGCCGGCCTGTCGCGGGCGGCGATGAACCGGCGCGTGCTCCAGCGCCTGTCGACCCTGTCGGACCGGGAATTGAAAGATATCGGCCTGACGCCGCAGGACGTGGCGGATGCCTGCGTGCCGCGCACGGGCGACGCGATCCACCTGCTGGTCGGCCGGCGCGACGAGCGCCGCCGGGCCCGGACGGCCGTGCGCCCTTGGTGATCGGGGCGCACGGGTCCTAGGATCGCGCCGATGACGCTGCGTGACGGGCTGGCCGCGCTCCTCGTGGTCACGCTCCTCGGTGTGAACTTCGTGGCTATCAAGGTGGGGCTGGTGACGGTGCCGCCGCTGATGCTGTGCGCCCTGCGATTCGGCTTCGCGGCCCTGCCAGCCGCCCTGGTGATCCGCCCGCCCCGGGCGCCCGCCGCCCTGGTGACGGCCTTCGGGCTGGCGCTCGGGATCGGCCAGTTCGGGCTGCTGTTCACGGCGATCCGCCTCGGCATGCCGGCCGGCCTGTCGTCGCTGCTCATCCAGATGCAGGTGCCGTTCACCGTGGCGCTCGCCTGGATCGTCCTGAAGGAGCGCCCGCGGGTGCTCCAGGTGATCGGCGGCGCGGTCGCGCTCCTCGGCGTCGCCGCGGTGGCGCTCGGGCGGGCGGGAGGCGCCCCGGCGGGACCGGTGCTGCTGGTCGTCGGCGCGGCCCTGTCCTGGGCCAGCGCCAACATCGTGGCGAAGCGGATCGGCCGCGTCGACATGCTCGCGCTGATGGTCTGGGGCAGCCTCGCCACGACGCCGCCGCTGCTCGCCCTCTCGCTGATCGTCGAGGGCTCCGACGCCGTCCGGGCCCTGACCCATCCCGACTGGGTGACGAGCGCCTCGATCGCCTTCCAGGCCTACCCGACGCAGCTCCTCGCCTTCGGCCTCTGGAGCCGGCTGCTGACCCGCTACCCGGCCGCCGCGGTGACGCCGTTCGCGCTGCTGGTCCCGGTGGCCGGCATCCTGAGCACGCACCTCGTGCTGGGCGAGCCGCTGAGCGCCGATATCCTGGCCGGCGGCAGCCTCATCCTCTTCGGGATCGCCCTGAGCCTCAGGGGCGGCCGCGCCGCCGTCCGGCCCGCGGGGCGCGGCCCGATCGGACCCGCGACGGGTGCACCGCCGAAGGTGACGTGACCCGCGCGCACCCGAGGCGCACGACGAGCGCCGTCGCGATCGCGAGGCCGGTACTGTCGATTGTTCGAGAAGGGACGTGGCGCGGGCGACGGGGCTCGAACCCGCGACCTCCGGCGTGACAGGCCGGCACTCTAACCAACTGAGCTACGCCCGCACGGCGTGGTCGCCTTCGGTGGGGGCGTTTCGCCCGGCGACGGGGCGGGGTTTATGGGGCGCCCGGGGCCCTGTCAAGCGCATCCGCCACGGATTCGTACCGGCACCGTCCGCGGGCCCCACGCGCAGGCATACCAGCCTCCCGACTCGGGGCCTGCGCGCTTCCGTCGTGTTGTGTCGCGGCCGCGCAAGCCCATCTCGGACATGACTGACAGGAAGGCTGACAGCGCGCTTTGTGCGACGCGACAAGCCATTGTCACGGACCGGCGGCTCGACTAAGCCTCCGGCCGCGCGCATCCTGGCATAAGAACAATTCCACGGGCGGATCCGGGTCGGCGTCGCACCGCGGTTTCACTCGTCTCGCGAGGCCCTGGCATGACCGGATTGTTGGCGGATTACCTGCCGCTCATCGTGTTCATCGGCGTGGCGCTGTTCATCGCCACGGCGCTGCTGGTCGTCCCCTTCCTGGTGGCCTTCAAGAGCCCCGATCCCGAGAAGCTCTCGGCCTACGAGTGCGGTTTCAACGCGTTCGACGACGCCCGCATGAAGTTCGACGTGCGCTTCTACCTCGTCGCCATCCTGTTCATCATCTTCGACCTCGAGGTCGCGTTCCTCTTCCCCTGGGCGATCACCTTCGGGGATCTGGGCTGGTTCGGCTTCTGGTCGATGATCGTCTTCCTGGGCGTGCTGACGGTCGGTTTCGTCTACGAGTGGCGCAAGGGCGCCCTCGAATGGGATTGACGTCCCGCCGCTCGCCGCCCGCACTGAATTCCTGAGTCGCCGATGGCCCTGATCACCGACACCAACCGCGCCCCCGCGATCGCGCCCCAGCCGAAGGGGATCATCGATCCCAACACCGGCCGCCCGATCGGCGCGGACGATCCGACCTTCCTGTCGATCAGCGACGAGCTGGCCGACCGGGGCTTCCTGCTCACCACCACGGACGAGCTGATCAACTGGGCCCGCACGGGCTCGCTGATGTGGATGACCTTCGGTCTCGCCTGCTGCGCGGTCGAGATGATGCAGATGTCGATGCCGCGCTACGATTGCGAGCGATTCGGCTTCGCGCCCCGCGGCTCGCCCCGCCAGTCCGACGTGATGATCGTCGCCGGCACGCTGACCAACAAGATGGCCCCGGCGCTGCGCAAGGTCTACGACCAGATGCCGGAGCCGCGCTACGTCATCTCGATGGGCTCCTGCGCCAACGGCGGCGGCTACTATCACTACTCCTACTCGGTGGTGCGCGGCTGCGACCGGGTGGTGCCGGTGGACATCTACGTGCCCGGCTGCCCGCCCACCGCCGAGGCGCTGCTCTACGGCGTGCTGCTGCTGCAGAAGAAGATCCGCCGGACCGGCACGATCGAGCGCTGAGGAGCGGCCATGACGAACGGCATCTCGATCCTGCCCCACACCCAGCCGGTCTACGGCGACGCGGCCGTGGCTGCCATGGCCGAGCGCGTCGTCGGCGCCCTCGGACCGGCGGTGGTGTCCCACGCCATCGCGTTCGGCGAGCTGACGCTGGTGGTCCAGGCCTCCGACATCGTCTACGCGCTCACCTACCTGCGCGACGATCCGGCCTGCGCGTTCCGCAACTTCATCGACATATGCGGCGTGGACTATCCGCAGCGCGAGAAGCGCTTCGACGTGGTCTACCACCTGCTCTCCCTGCGCCATAACCTGCGCATCCGGCTGAAGGTGCAGACCGACGAGGTGACGCCGGTCCCCTCGGTGATCGAGGTCTTCCCGGCGGCCAACTGGTACGAGCGCGAGACCTACGACCTCTACGGGATCCTGTTCTCGGGCCATCCCGACCTGCGCCGCCTGCTCACCGATTACGGCTTCGAGGGGCATCCCCTGCGCAAGGACTTCCCGCTCACCGGCTTCGTCGAGGTCCGCTACGACCAGGACCAGGCGCGGGTGGTCTACGAGCCGGTGCAGCTGACGCAGGAATTCCGGAACTTCGACTTCTTGTCGCCGTGGGAAGGCACCGACTACGTGCTGCCCGGCGACGAGAAGACGTCGGCATGAGCCGCGGAGACCGTCCGTGACCGAACACAACATCCGCAACTTCGCGATCAACTTCGGCCCGCAGCACCCGGCGGCGCACGGGGTGCTGCGCCTCGTGCTCGAACTCGACGGCGAGGTGGTCGAGCGGGTCGACCCGCATATCGGGCTGCTCCACCGCGGCACCGAGAAGCTGATCGAGTACAAGACCTACCTGCAGGCGACGCCCTATTTCGACCGGCTCGACTACGTGTCGCCGATGAACCAGGAGCACGCCTTCTGCCTGGCGATCGAGAAGCTCGCCGGGATCGAGGTGCCGCGGCGCGCGCAGCTGATCCGCGTGCTGTTCTGCGAGATCGGCCGCCTACTGTCGCACCTGCTCAACGTCACCACGCAGGCGATGGACGTCGGCGCCCTCACGCCCCCGCTCTGGGGCTTCGAGGAGCGCGAGAAGCTGATGATCTTCTACGAGCGGGCCTCCGGCGCCCGGCTCCACGCCAACTACTTCCGGCCGGGCGGCGTCCACCAGGACCTGCCGCCAAAGCTCATCGACGACATCGACGCGTTCTGCGACCCGTTCCTGCAGGTCGTCCAGGACCTCGACGACCTCGTCATGGCCAACCGCATCTTCAAGCAGCGCAACGTCGATATCGGCATCGTGTCGGTGGACGAGGCGATGCAGTGGGGCTTCTCGGGCGTGATGGTGCGCGGCTCGGGCATCCCGTGGGACCTGCGCAAGGCGCAGCCCTACGAGTGCTACGAGGAGATGGAATTCGACGTCCCCGTCGGGAAGAACGGCGACACCTACGATCGTCAGGTGATCCGCATGGAGGAGATGCGCCAGTCGGTGCGCATCATGAAGCAGTGCGTCGCCAAGCTGCGCGAGCCCGCCGGCCAGGGGCCGATCGCCTCCGTCGACGGCAAGTTCGCGCCGCCGCCACGCCGGGAGATGAAGCGCTCGATGGAGGCGCTCATCCACCACTTCAAGCTCTACACCGAGGGCTTCCACGTGCCCGAGGGCGAGGTCTACGCCGCGGTCGAGGCGCCGAAGGGCGAGTTCGGCGTGTATCTTGTGTCCGACGGCACCAACAAGCCGTATCGCTGCAAGATCCGCGCGCCGGGCTTCGCGCATCTTCAGGCGATGGACTGGATGTGCCGCGGGCACCTCTTAGCCGACGTGTCCTGCGTGCTCGGCACGCTCGACATCGTGTTCGGCGAAGTGGATCGGTAAGACAGAAGCGATGGCAAACCGCAGACTCGCCCCCGCCTCGGAGCAGCCCGAGAGCTTCGCGTTCTCCCCCGAGAACGCCGAGTGGGCCAAGACCCAGATCGCCAAGTACCCCGAAGGCCGTCAGGCCTCCGCGGTGATATCGCTGCTCTGGCGGGCGCAGGAGCAGAACGGCGGCTGGCTGCCGCGCGCGGCCATCGAGGCGGTGGCGGCCGAGCTCGGCATGCCGAACATCCGCGTGCTGGAGGTGGCGACCTTCTACACGATGTTCGCCCTGGAGCCGGTCGGGCGGTTCTGGATCCAGGTCTGCGGCACGGTCCCGTGCGATTCCTGCGGCGCGCGGGGCCTCAAGGAGATGCTCCAGGCCCGCCTCGGACCGGCCGGCCACGTCTCGGCCGACGGCAAGTTCTCGTGGCTCGAGGTCGAGTGCCTCGGCGCCTGCTGCAACGCGCCGATGGTCCAGATCAACCAGGATTACTACGAGGACCTGACGCCCGAGTCCCTCGGCCAGCTGATGGACGACCTCGCCGCCGGCCGGCCCGTGAAGGTCGGCTCGCAGACCGGGCGCGTCTCGTCCGAGCCCCAGGGCGCCGTGAACACCCTCACCGACCCGACGCTGTTCGACGGGTCGCGTGTCGGCGCGTGGCGCAAGCGCTTCGAGGAGGCCGGCAAGGCCGAGGAGCCGGCCGCCGCGCCAGTGTCCAAGACCGGCGAGGCGGCTTCCGGAACCCAGCAGGCCGCCGAGAACCCGAAGCCGGCGCGGCCCGATGCCGGCCGCCCGGTGGAGCGCACGGTCACCGATGCGCCGGCCCAGCGCGCCGCCGACGGCGAGACGCCGGTCAAGCCCGAGGATCGCGCGGACGCGGCCGAGCGCGGCCGGTCCACCGCCAAGCACGGCGCCGCCCGCCAGGGCGACGCGGACGTGCTCGACTCGCCGGCCAAGCGCGTCGCCGAGGGCGAGCCCGCGGCCGGCGAGCAGGGCCACCAGGCGGTGCCGGACCGCGACGCCGTCCCGCAGCAGCCGGAAGCCTCTGGGGCCAGCGAGGGCGAGATGGCGGCCGAGGCCGAGGAGGCCCGCATCGCCGGCGCCCTCGCGGCCCTGCCGAAGGATGCCAGCCCCGAGCAGAAGGCGGACGCCGTGGGCAAGCGCCCGCCGGGCCTCGACGCGGCCCGCGCCGGGAAGCCGGACGAGCTGACGCGCATCAAGGGCATCGGCCCGGGCAACAGCCAGCGCCTGAACGGGCTCGGCATCTACCACTTCGACCAGATCGCCGCCTGGTCCCGCGACGAGATCGCCTGGGTCGGCACCTACCTCGCGTTCCCGGGTCGCATCGACCGCGAGAACTGGGTGGGGCAGGCCAAGGCCCTGTCGGCGCCGGCTCAGTGAGGACCTGACATGCTGTCGGATCAGGATCGCATCTTCACCAACCTCTACGGGCTGCACTCGCCGGGCCTGGAGGCCGCCAAGAAGCGCGGCGCGTGGGACGGGACCAAGTTCCTCCTGGAGCAGGGCCGCGACTGGATCATCGAGGAGATGAAGGCCTCGGGCCTGCGCGGCCGCGGCGGCGCGGGCTTCCCCACCGGCCTCAAGTGGTCGTTCATGCCCAAGAAGTCGGACGGGCGCCCGCACTACCTCGTGGTCAACGCCGACGAGTCGGAGCCGGGCACCTGCAAGGACCGGGAGATCATGCGGCACGATCCGCATCTCCTGATCGAGGGCTGCATGCTGGCCTGCTTCGCGATGAACGCGCATGCCTGCTACATCTACATCCGCGGCGAGTACGTCGCCGAGAAGCACGCGCTCCAGAAGGCCGTGGACGAGGCCTACGCGGCCCGGCTCGTCGGCCAGTCGAACGTGCACGACTACCCGTTCGACATCTACGTCCACCACGGCGCGGGCGCCTATATCTGCGGCGAGGAGACGGCGCTCATCGAGAGCCTGGAGGGCAAGAAGGGGATGCCGCGGCTGAAGCCGCCGTTCCCGGCCAATATGGGCCTCTACGGCTGCCCCACGACCGTGAACAACGTCGAGTCGATCGCGGTCGCCGGCACGATCCTGCGCCGGGGCGGCGCGTGGTTCGCCGGCCTCGGCGGCAAGAACAACACCGGCACGAAGCTCTTCTGCGTCTCCGGGCACGTCAACAAGCCGTGCAACGTCGAGGAGGAGCTCGGCATCACCTTCCGCGAACTCATCGACCGCCATTGCGGCGGCATGCGCGGCGGCTGGGACAACCTGCTGTGCTCGATCCCGGGCGGCTCCTCGGTGCCGCTGGTGCCGGCCGAGCAGATCGTCGACGCCAAGATGGACTTCGACACCCTGCGCAACCTGGGTTCCGGCCTCGGCACGGCGGCGGTGATCGTCCTCGACAAGTCCACCGACATCGTCGCGGCGATCACGCGGATCTCGTACTTCTACAAGCACGAGTCCTGCGGCCAGTGCACGCCCTGCCGCGAGGGCACCGGCTGGATGTGGCGGGTGATGCAGCGCATGACCGAGGGCCGCGCGCAGAAGCGCGAGATCGACATGCTGTTCGAGGTCACCAAGCAGATCGAGGGTCACACGATCTGCGCGCTCGGCGACGCGGCGGCCTGGCCGATCCAGGGCCTGATCCGGCACTTCCGCCCGGAGATCGAGAAGCGCATCGACCGCTACACCGCCAACCCGCACAGCGAGCCTGTGCCGATGGCCGCGGAGTGATCCGATGACGAGCCAGCCTGACAACCTGATGCTCGTGTACCTGCGGCGGATCGACGAGAAGGTCGATCGCCTCAGCGATGATGTCCGAGAACTGAAAGGCCGCATGGCCGCGGTCGAAGAGAATCTGGCTGGCGTCCACCGGCGGATCGACAGGGTCGAGCTTCGCATCGAGCGGATCGAGCGACGCCTCGATCTCGCCGACGCCCCGCACTGAGATTGCACCGATGACAAAAATCCTCGTCGACGGCACCGAGGTCGACGTCCCCGCCGATTACACGCTGCTCCAGGCCTGCGAGGCCGCGGGGGCCGAGATCCCGCGCTTCTGCTTCCACGAGCGCCTGTCGATCGCCGGCAATTGCCGCATGTGCCTCGTCGAGCTGAAGGGCGCGCCGAAGCCGGTGGCCTCCTGCGCCTACGCGGTGAAGGATTGCCGCCCCGGCCCGAACGGCGAGCCGCCGGAGGTGCTGACCCGCTCGCAGGGCACCAAGAAGGCGCGGGAAGGGGTGATGGAGTTCCTCCTCATCAACCACCCCCTCGACTGCCCGATCTGCGACCAGGGCGGCCACTGCGACCTGCAGGACCAGGCCATGGCCTACGGGGTCGATTCGACCCGCTACACGGAGAACAAGCGCGCGGTCGAGGAGAAGCATATCGGGCCGCTGGTGCGGACCGCGATGAACCGCTGCATCCACTGCACCCGCTGCGTGCGCTTCCTCGCCGAGGTGGCGGGCGTGCCCGACCTCGGCGCCATCGGTCGCGGCGAGGACATGGAGATCACCAGCTACCTCGAGCAGTCGATGGCATCGGAGCTCCAGGGCAACGTCGCCGACCTCTGCCCGGTCGGCGCCCTCGTGCACCGGCCGCAGAGCTACAACGTCCGCCCCTGGGAGCTGAACAAGACCGAGTCGGTCGACGTGATGGACGCGGTCGGCTCGTCGATCCGCATCGACACCCGCGGCCGCGAGGTCATGCAGATCGAGCCGCGGATCAGCGAGGAGATCAACGAGGAGTGGATCTCCGACAAGACGCGCTACCACATCGACGGGCTGCGGATGCAGCGCCTCGACCGGCCCTACCTGCGCGAGAACGGTCGCCTGCGTCCCGCCTCATGGGGTGAGGCGTTCCAGGCCATTGCCGCCCGGGTGAAGGGCGCGGATCCGAAGCGCGTCGGCGCCGTGGTCGGCGACCTCGCGGGCGTCGAGGAGATCTTCGCGCTCCGCGAGCTGATGAAGGGTCTCGGCTCGCCGAACCTCGACTGCCGCCAGACCGATGCCGGCCTCGACCCGGCGCTCGGCCGCGCCTCCTACATCTTCAACCCGACGATCGCGGGCCTCGAGGCCGCGGACGCGATCCTGATCGTCGGCGCCAACCCGCGCACCGAGGCCTCGCTGCTGAACGTGCGGATCCGCAAGCGCTGGCGCATGGCGCCGCTGGCGGTGGGCGTGATCGGCGAGCCGGTCGACCTGACCTATCCGAGCCACTACATCGGCGCCGGCCCCGATTCGCTGGCGGCGCTCGCCCGCGGCGAGCACAGCTTCCTCGACGTGCTCAAGGAGGCCAAGGCGCCGCTCGTGATCGTCGGCGCGAGCGCCGCGCCGGACGTCCTGGCCGCTGCAGCCTCCCTCGCGAAGGAGATCGGCGCGGTCTCGGCCGAGGGGAACGGCTTCGGCGTGCTGCACACGGCCGCTGCCCGGGTCGGGGCGCTCGATCTCGGCTTCGTGCCGGGGGAGGGCGGATTGACCTTCGCGCAGATGCTGGAGCCCGGCGCCCTCGACGTCCTGTTCAACCTCGGCGCCGACGAGCGTGACGTCGCCCCGGGCGCTTTCGTGGTCTACCAGGGCAGCCACGGAGATCGCGGGGCCTCCCGCGCCGACGTGATCCTGCCGGGGGCCGCCTATAGCGAGAAGTCGGCGACCTGGGTGAACACGGAAGGCCGGGTCCAGATGGGCAACCGCGCCGCCTTCCCGCCGGGCGACGCCCGCGAGGATTGGGCGATCCTCCGCGCCCTCTCGGACGTGCTGGGCAAGCGCCTGCCGTTCGACTCGCTCACCGCCCTCCGCCGGGCGCTCTACGCCGCCCACCCGCATCTGGCGGCGATCGGGGCCGTGGCGCCCGGCACCGTCGCGGAAGCGGTCGACCGGCTCGCCGGTCTCGGCGGCTCCGCGACCGGACCGGCCTTCGCGTCGCCGGTGACCGACTTCTACCTCACCAACCCGATCGCCCGCGCCTCGCGCATCCTCGCGGAGTGCTCGCGCCTCGCCCGGGAGCGCGCCGCCGAGGCGCGGCCCCTCGCGGCGGCCGAGTAGGAGCTCAAGACCGATGACGCCGCTCGAAATCCTCGGGACCGTGCTCCTGATCGTGCTGAAGAGCTTCGTGCTCCTCTCGGCGCTCCTCGTGTTCATCGCCTACGCGCTGCTCGCCGACCGGAAGATCTGGGCGGCGGTGCAGCTCCGGCGCGGCCCGAACGTGGTCGGGCCGTTCGGCCTGTTCCAGTCCTTCGCCGACCTGATCAAGTTCGTGATCAAGGAGCCGGTGATCCCGGCGGGCGCCAACAAGGCGATCTACCTGCTGGCGCCGCTGGTCTTCGCGATGCTCGCCCTGTCGAGCTGGGCGGTGATCCCGCTCGCCGACGGCTGGGCGATCGCCGACATCAACGTCGGCATCACCTACATCTTCGCGATCTCGTCGCTCGGCGTGTACGGCGTCATCATGGGCGGCTGGGCGTCGAACTCGAAATACGCGTTCCTCGGCGCCCTGCGCTCGGCGGCCCAGATGATCTCCTACGAGGTCTCGCTCGGCTTCGTGATCATCTGCGTGCTGCTCTGCGCCGGCTCGCTCAACCTCTCGCGCATCGTCATGGCGCAGGACACCAGCCTCGGGATCTTCGGCTGGTACTGGCTGTGGCTGTTCCCGATGTTCGTGGTGTTCTTCGTCTCGGCGCTGGCCGAGACCAACCGCCCGCCCTTCGACCTGCCGGAGGCGGAGTCGGAGCTCGTGGCCGGCTACATGGTCGAGTATTCCTCGACCCCGTACCTGCTGTTCATGCTCGGCGAGTACGTCGCCATCATGAGCATGTGCGCCCTCGGGACCATCCTGTTCATGGGCGGCTGGCTGTCCCCGATCCCGTTCGCCCCCTTCACCTGGGTGCCGGGCGTGATCTGGTTCACCCTGAAGGCCAGCTTCCTGTTCTTCCTGTTCGCGATGGTGAAGTCCATCGTGCCCCGCTACCGCTACGATCAGCTCATGCGCCTCGGCTGGAAGGTCTTCCTGCCGATCTCCCTGATCTCGGTCGTCGTCGTCGCCTTCGTGCTCAAGCTGACCGGCCTCGCGCCGGGCGCCTGAGCCCACCCTTCGCATCGGAGATCCGGGCATGAAGCTCGATCAGGTCGCCAAGAGCCTTCTCCTGAAGGAGTTCGTGTCGGGGATGATCCTCGGCATGCGCTACTTCTTCAAGCCGAAGGCCACGATCAACTACCCCTTCGAGATGGGCCACCGCGGCCCGCGCTTCCGGGGCGAGCACGCCCTGCGCCGCTACCCCAACGGCGAGGAGCGCTGCATCGCCTGCAAGCTCTGCGAGGCGATCTGCCCGGCGCAGGCGATCACCATCGAGGCGGGCCCCCGCCGCAACGACGGCACACGCCGGACGACGCGCTACGACATCGACATGGTGAAGTGCATCTACTGCGGCATGTGCCAGGAGGCCTGCCCGGTGGACGCCATCGTCGAGGGCCCCAACTTCGAATTCTCGGTGGAGACCCGGGAGGAGCTTCTCTACGACAAGCAGAAGCTCCTGCTGAACGGCGACCGCTGGGAGCGTGAGATCGCCCGCAACATCGCGATGGACGCGCCGTATCGCTGACGCGTCGTCCCGAAGGGCGGCCGCCGGCTCTCGGAAGAAGATGATGCGAGAACAAGCCTCTAGAGCACCGTGCCGGTTCCCGTTTCCGGTGCGATCCTCTAGAGCCATGCCGGGGGCGCTGTTGTGCCCCCGCCGACCGGGTTCTATAGACGGGCCGCCCGCTGCGGACCGTCTCCACGCACGGCAGAAGGGGCCGCTCCGGCGGCCGATCCCGACCAGCGCATGACCGCAGCAGCCGCCTTCTTCTATCTGTTCGCGAGCATCACGGTCGCGTCGGGCTTCATGGTGATCGCCTCGCGCAATCCCGTCGCCTCGGTGCTGTTCCTGATCCTCGCCTTCGTGAACGCCGCCGGACTGTTCGTCCTGATGGGCGCCGAGTTCCTCGCGATGATCCTCGTGGTCGTCTACGTCGGCGCGGTCGCGGTCCTGTTCCTGTTCGTCGTGATGATGCTCGACGTCGATTTCGCCGAGCTGCGCCAGGGCTTCCAGCAATACTTACCGATTGGCGCCCTGATCGGCGCGATCTTCCTGGTCGAGTTGCTGCTGGTCGTCGGCTCGTGGAGCATCGACCCGGGCCTCGTCCAGGCCCCGCTCGGCAACGTCGCGGCCGCCGAGAACCTCACCAACGCCCAGGCGCTCGGCCGGGTGATCTACACGGACTACGCCTACTTCTTCCAGCTCGCCGGCCTGATCCTGCTGGTCGCCATGATCGGCGCGATCGTGCTGACGCTGCGCGACCGGCCGGGTGTCAAGCGCCAGAGCATCGCGGTCCAGAACGCCCGCACCCAGGCAATGGCGGTGGAGACCCGAAAGGTCCCGTCGCGCCAGGGTGTCGAGGTCTGATGATCGCCCGGAGATTCGAACGATGATCGGCCTGAGCCACTACCTCACCGTCGCGGCGATCCTGTTCACGCTCGGCGTGCTCGGCATCTTCATCAACCGCAAGAACATCATCGTCATCCTGATGTCGGTCGAGCTGATCCTGCTCTCGGTCAACATCAACCTCGTCGCCTTCTCGACGCAGCTGAACGACATCACCGGACAGGTCTTCGCCCTGTTCGTGCTGACCGTCGCGGCCGCCGAATCGGCGATCGGCCTCGCCATCCTGGTGGTGTTCTTCCGCAACCGCGGCTCGATCGCGGTGGAAGACGTCAGCATGATGAAGGGCTAGGGCCTTCACCTTCGCGCGCCCCGAGTGACATCCGGACGCCGCCGCCTCGCGGCCGGCCCGGAGGACGGACTGCAAGAGAGCGATGTATCACGCGATCGTCTTCTTCCCGCTCATCGGCTTCCTGATCGCCGGCCTGTTCGGCCGGTACATCGGGGCGCGGGCCTGTGAGTACATCACCACGGCGTTCCTGGCCTTCACGGCGCTGATCGCCTGGGGCGTGTTTCTCGACGGCGGCCACGCCGAGCGGGTGCAGGTTGCGTCCTGGTTCTCGGCCGGCGACCTGCAGGTCGACTGGGCCTTCAAGGTCGACACCCTGACGCGGGTGATGCTGGTCGTCGTGACCACCGTCTCGACCCTCGTGCACCTCTACTCCGTGGGCTACATGGAGGAGGACCCGCACCGGCCGCGCTTCTTCGCCTACCTGTCGCTGTTCACCTTCGCCATGCTGATGCTGGTGACGGCCGACAACCTCGTGCAGATGTTCTTCGGCTGGGAGGGCGTGGGCCTCGCCTCCTACCTGCTGATCGGGTTCTGGTACGAGAAGCCCTCGGCCAACGCCGCCGCCATGAAGGCGTTCATCGTCAACCGCGTGGGCGATTTCGGCTTCTCCCTCGGCATCTTCCTGACCTTCGTGCTCACCGGCTCGGTGGCCTTCGACGCGATCTTCGGCAAGGTCGACGCGATCAAGACGCTCACCTTCCACTTCCTCGGCTACGACTGGAACGCACTGACCCTCGCCTGCCTGCTGCTGTTCATGGGCGCCATGGGCAAGTCGGCGCAGTTCCTGCTGCACACGTGGCTCCCGGACGCGATGGAGGGCCCGACACCGGTCTCGGCGCTGATCCACGCCGCCACCATGGTGACCGCGGGCGTGTTCATGGTCGCGCGCCTCTCGCCGCTCTTCGAGGAGGCGCCGAACGCGCTCATCGTCGTGACGGTGATCGGCGGCATCACGGCGTTCTTCGCGGCCACGATCGGGCTGGTGCAGAACGACATCAAGCGGGTGATCGCCTACTCGACCTGCTCGCAGCTCGGCTACATGTTCGTGGCGCTCGGCGTCGGCGCCTACTCGGCCGGCGTGTTCCACCTCTTCACCCACGCCTTCTTCAAGGCGCTGCTGTTCCTCGGGGCCGGCTCGGTCATCCACGCGATGCACCACGAGCAGGACATGCGGAACATGGGCGGCCTGCGCCGCTACATCCCCTACACCAGCGCCATGATGGCGATCGGCTCCCTGGCGCTGATCGGCTTCCCCTACACGGCCGGCTACTACTCGAAGGACGCGATCATCGAGGCCGCCTACGCGTCGACCCGGCCGGGCCACACCCTCGCCTTCCTGTGCGTCGTGGTGGCGGCGTTCTTCACCTCGTTCTACTCGTGGCGCCTGTTCTTCATGACCTTCGAGGGTCCGGCGCGCTGGGGCGCGCACGCGGCCCACGGTCACCACGACGCCCTCGCGGTCGCGCACTCCACCATGGCGCACGAGGCCGACGGCGCGCCGGGCCACACCGAGGGCGTCGCCCACGACGACAAGGGCCACGACGTCGAGCCGGCGCACAGGAGCGACCTCGTCGCCGACGACCATCACGGGCACGGCCACCACGGCGACCACACGCCCCACGAGAGCCCGCTGGTGATGACGATCCCGCTGGCGATCCTCGCCTTCGGCGCGCTGTTCGCCGGGATCATCTTCCACAACCGCTTCATCGGCGAGGGGATGGACGCGTTCTGGGGCCACGCCCTGGCGCACGGGCCGAACAACCACATCATGCACGAGATCCACGAGGTCCCGGCTCTGGTCTCCTACTCGCCGCTCGTCATGCTGATCCTCGGCTTCGTGCTGGCCTACTGGATGTACATCCGCCGGCCGGAGCTTCCGGGCCAGCTCGCCGCGCAGCAGCCGTCGCTGTACCGGTTCCTGCTCAACAAGTGGTACTTCGACGAGATCTACGACCGGATCTTCGTCCGCCCGGCCAAGGATTTCGGCCTGTTCCTCTGGAAGGAGGGCGACGGCCGGATCATCGACGGCCTCGGCCCCAACGGCATCGCGGCGCGCGTCGTGGACGTGACCCGCGGGGTCGTCCGGCTCCAGACCGGCTACCTGTACCATTACGCCTTCGTGATGCTCATCGGCGTCGCCGGCCTGATCAGCTGGTACCTGATGTCCGGCCTGCCCAAGGGTGCTCACTGACATGCTCGGCCTCGGCATCCTCTCCGGCCTGCTGATCGTGCCGCTCTGCGGCGCGGCCTTCATCCTGACGCTGAACGGCGACGAGGAATCGGTCGCGCGCAACAGCCGCTGGGCCGCGCTCGCCACCACGGTGGTCACCTTCCTGCTCTCCCTGGTGGCCTGGAGCCGCTACGACGCCGCCTCGTCGAGCTTCCAGCTGGTGGAGAGCCACGCCTGGCTCACCGAGACGATCCGGTTCAAGCTCGGCGTCGACGGCTTCTCGATGCCGCTGATCCTGCTGACCACGTTCCTGATGCCGTTCTGCATCGGCGCCTCGTGGCACTCGATCCACTTCCGGGTGAAGGAGTACTTCGTCGCCTTCCTCGTCCTCGAGACGACGATGATCGGCGTGTTCGCCTCCCTCGACCTGCTGCTGTTCTACCTGTTCTTCGAGGCCGGCCTGATCCCGATGTTCCTGATCATCGGCATCTGGGGCGGGCAGCGCCGGATCTACGCGAGCTTCAAGTTCTTCCTCTACACCCTGCTCGGCTCGGTGCTGATGCTGCTCGCCGTGATGGCGATGTACTGGCAGGCCGGAACCACCGACATCCCGACCCTGCTGCAGTACCGCTTCCCGGTGCAGATGCAGACCTGGCTGTGGCTCGCCTTCTTCGCCTCGTTCGCGGTGAAGATGCCGATGTGGCCGGTCCACACCTGGCTGCCCGACGCCCACGTGGAGGCCCCCACCGCCGGCTCGGTGATCCTGGCCGGCATCCTCCTGAAGATGGGCGGCTACGGCTTCATCCGGATCTCGCTGCCGATGCTGCCGGTGGCGAGCCAGGAGTTCGCGCCCTTCGTCTTCGCCCTCTCGGTGATCGCGATCATCTTCACCTCGCTCACCGCGATGATGCAGACCGACATCAAGAAGCTGATCGCCTACTCGTCGGTGGCCCATATGGGCTTCGTGACGCTCGGCCTGTTCACCTTGAATGAGCAGGGCATCCAGGGCGCGCTGTTCCTGATGATCTCCCACGGCATCGTGTCGGGGGCGCTCTTCCTCTGCGTCGGCGTCGTCTACGACCGGATGCACACCCGCGAGATCGCCGCCTATGGCGGCCTCGTGAAGCGGATGCCGCTCTACGCCGTGGCCATGCTGATCTTCACCATGGCCAATGTCGGCCTCCCCGGCACCTCCGGCTTCGTCGGCGAGTTCCTGGCGATGCTCGGCGCCTTCAAGGCGAACCCGAACGTCGCGTTCTTCTCGACCTTCGGCATCATCCTGTCGGCGGCCTACGCCCTGTGGCTCTACGCCCGGGTGATCTACGGCAAGCTGGAGAAGCCGAACCTCCAGGGCATCCTGGATCTCGACACCCGTGAAAAGATCATCCTGGCGCCGCTGGTGGTGCTGACGATCTACTACGGCGTGCATCCGGCCCCGGTGCTCGACGTGTTCGCGCCCTCGACCGATGCGCTCATGGCGAGCATCAAGACCGCGCTCTCGAACACCCAGACGGCCGCCGCGGCGCTGCCGATCCCGCGCTGAGGCGGACACCATGACAACCGTCCACTCCGTCCTGCCGTCGCTGGCGCCGCTCCTGCCCGAGCTGATCCTCGGCGTCGGCGTCATGGTCCTGATCCTCTACGGCGCCTGGCGCGGCGACCGCTCCGCCGAGACCGTCAGCGTCGGCGCCCTGGTCCTGCTCCTCGTCGCCCTGTCGGTGGTGATCTCCCAGCCGGTCCACGGCCGGGTGACGACCCTGTCGGGGGCGTTCGTGTCGGACGCCTTCTCCAAGGTGATGAAGTCGCTGGTGCTGCTCGGCTCGTCGGCGACGATCCTGCTGGCGCACGACTTCTTCAAGCGCGAGCGCATCGACCGGTTCGAGTTCCCGGTGCTGATCGTGCTCTGCACCATCGGCATGATGGTCATGGTCTCGGCCAACGACCTGATCGCGCTCTATCTCGGTCTGGAGTTGCAGTCGCTCGCCGCCTACGTGATCGCCGCCTTCCACCGGGACGACGTGAAGTCCACCGAGGCCGGCCTCAAGTACTTCGTGCTCGGCGCGCTCTCCTCCGGCATGCTGCTCTACGGCGCCTCGCTGGTCTACGGCTTCACCGGCACCGTGTCGTTCCCCGGCATCGTCTCCGCGCTGAACGAGAATGCCGGCTTCGGCATCGTGCTCGGCATCGTGTTCCTGGCGGCCGGCGTCTGCTTCAAGCTGGCGGCCGTGCCGTTCCACATGTGGACGCCCGACGTCTACGAGGGCTCGCCGACGCCGGTGACGGCCTTCTTCGCCTCGGCGCCCAAGATGGCCGCCGTGGCGATGACCGTGCGGGTCTTCATCGGCGCCATGCCGGACGTGACGGCGATCTGGCAGCAGATCTTCATCTTCGTCTCGGTGGTGTCGATGGCGCTCGGCTCCTTCGCGGCGATCGGCCAGACCTCGATCAAGCGCCTGATGGCCTACTCGTCGATCGCCAATATCGGCTACGCGCTGATCGGGCTCGCCTGCGGCTCGGAGGAGGGGATCAGCGGGCTCGTGACCTACATGATCATCTACCTCGCGATGACCCTCGGCACCTTCGCGATCATCCTGTCGCTGCGGCGCCGGGACGTGATGTTCGAGAAGATCGAGGACCTGTCGGGCCTCTCGCGCACGCATCCGTGGCTGGCCTTCTGCCTCGCCGCGATGATGTTCTCGCTCGCCGGCATCCCGCCGCTCGCCGGGTTCTTCGCGAAGTTCTACGTCTTCGCCGCGGCCATCAAGGCGGGCCTCGTGACGCTGGCGGTGATCGGCGTCGTGACCAGCGTGATCGGCGCCTACTACTACCTGCGCGTCGTGCGGATCATGTACTTCGACGAGCCGAAGGAGCCCTACGAGGCGATGGCCCCCGGCCTGCGCGTCGTGCTGGCCCTGTCGAGCGTCGTGGTGGTGCTGTTCTTCCTGCTGCCCGGCCCGCTGGTCGGCGCCGCCGGCCGGGCCGCCAAGTCGCTGTTCTAGGACGGCCTTGAGCTACCGACTCGGGCCCTCGGCGCGCGCCGAGGGCCACCGCCTGCACGTCCACGACACCCTCGGCTCCACCAACACGGAGGCCATGGCGCGCGCGCGCGCGGGCGAGACCGGCCCGCTCTGGGTCGTGACGCACCGCCAGGAGGCGGGCCGCGGCCGGCGCGGCAACAGCTGGGCCTCGCTTCCCGGGAACCTCGCGGCCAGCGTGCTCTGGCCCGTCGCCGGGGTCGCGCCGGACCACCTCGCCGAACTCGGCTTCGTGGCCGGCCTCGCCCTGATCGAGGCGCTGGAGGCGGCCTGCGGCACCCTGCCGGATACCGGATCCGGCGCCGGGGCCCGATCTTTCCGGCTGAAATGGCCGAACGACGTTCTGCTCGGCGGGGCGAAGCTCGCGGGTCTTCTCCTGGAGGCGGAGACGCTGCCCGGCGGCCGGCGCGCCGCCGTCATCGGCTTCGGCGTGAACGTCGCGGCCGCGCCGGACGGCCTGGAGGCCGCGAGCTTGGCGGCGGCGGGTTACGCGCGCGACGCCGAGGCGCTACTGGAACATCTCTCGGACCGGATGGCCGCGCGGGCGCGCGCCTGGGACCGAGGACGGAATTTCGCTGACCTGCGCGCGGCCTGGCTCGCGCGGGCCGCGGGTCTCGGATCGGAGATCGCGGTGCACAGCGGCGGGCACACCCTGCGGGGCGTGTTCGAGACGATCGACGAGGGGGGGCGGCTCGTGATCCTCGCCCCCGATGGGAACCGGCATACCGTGACGGCGGGCGAGGTGCATTTCGGATCGGCCGCGACGGCGGCCTGAGTTTGGACGACGACAGATGGTTAAAGGACAGGAGGAGCTGGTCTTCCTGCCGCTCGGCGGCGTGGGCGAGATCGGGATGAACGCGGCGCTCTACGGGTTCGGCCCGGAGAAGGGCCGGAAGTGGATCATGGTCGATTGCGGCATGGGCTTCGCCGGCGAGGAGCAGATGCCCGGCGTCGACCTGATGTTCCCCGACCTCTCCTTCATCGAGGAGCGGCGCAAGGACCTGCTGGGGATCTTCATCACCCACGCGCACGAGGACCATATCGGGGCGATCTCGGAACTGTGGCCCCGGCTCAAGGCGCCGGTCTACGCGACCCGCTTCGCCAAGAACCTGCTGGAGACCCGGCGCCTCTCCGAGCCCGGCGCCCCGAAGGTCGAGCTGCGGGAGGTGAAGCCCGGCCGGCGCGTGACCGTCGGCCCGTTCGAGCTCGAGTACGTGCCGGTCTCGCACTCCATCCCGGAATCGAACGCCATCGCCATCCGCACGGCGGCCGGTCTCGTCCTCCACACCGGCGACTGGAAGATCGACCCGACCCCGGTGGCCGGCTCCGTGACGTCGCCGGAGGCGTTCACGGCGCTCGGGGACGAGGGCGTTCTCGCGATCGTGTGCGACTCGACCAACGTCGTGCGCGAGGGCTTCTCGCCGAGCGAGAAGACCGTCGCCGAGACCCTGAAGACGCTGATCGCGGACGCGCCGCACCGGGTCGCGGTGACGACCTTCGCGTCGAACGTGGCCCGCATCCGCGCGGTCGCCGAGGCCGCCGCCGCCTGCGGGCGCGAGGTCATCGCGGTCGGCCGCGCCATGGACCGGGTGATCGACGTCGCCCGCGAGTGCGGCTACCTCGACGGCCTGCCCGAGTTCCGCCGCTCGGATTCGTGGAAGAGCCTGCCGCGGGAGCGCGTGGTCGCCCTGCTCACCGGCTCCCAGGGCGAGCCGCGGGCGGCGCTCGCCCGCGTCTCCCGCCGCGACCACCCGGATATCAGCCTCACCGCCGGCGACCAGGTGATCTTCTCCTCGCGCGCCATCCCGGGCAACGAGCGCGATGTCGGATCGATCATCAACGACCTGATCGAGCAGGGCGTCGAGGTGATCACCGACCGCACCGACCTCGTCCACGTCTCCGGCCACCCGCGCCGGGACGAGATGGTCGAGATGTACCGGTGGACCCGCCCGGGCACCGCGATCCCGGTCCACGGCGAGGCCCTGCACCTCGACGAGCATGCCCGCTTCGCCCGGGCGCAGGGCGTGCAGAACGTGGTCAAGGCCCGCAACGGCAGCCTGATCCGTCTGAGCCCCGGCAAGCCCGAGGTGATCGACCACGTGAAGGCCGGCCGCCTGTTCAAGGACGGCGACGTCCTGATCGACGAGAAGGACCGGGCGATCCCGGAGCGGCGCAAGCTGATGCAGGCCGGCCTGGTCTCGGTGGCGATCGCCATCGACGAGGACGGCGTCGTGCTCGGCGAGCCGGCCGTGGACATCATCGGCCTGCCGAACCGCGGCCGGTCCGGGGAGCCGCTGATTGAGACCGTGGTGGACGCGGTCTCCCGCACCCTCTCGGGGATGTCGCGGGGCAAGCTGAAGGACTCGGAGAGCGTCGAGAAGACGGTCGACCGGGCCGTGCGCACCGCGGTCAACGAGGTGTGGGGCAAGAAGCCGGCCTGCCACGTGCAGGTGGTGGAGGTCTGAGGCTGGCTGCCGATCGCGAGGCGCTGTAATCTGCAGCGCTTCGAGACAGCTGAAGTCTCTCATCGTCGGCCGGAGAAGACACAGGTTCCCTCTCCCGCGCGGGAGAGGGACAGGGCGAGGGGACAGGTTCGGCAGGAGAGGGCGTATCCCTCCCCCCAACCCTCTCCCGCACGGGAGAGGGGCAGGTCGCGTCCGGCCGCACGGGCGGAGCCTTCCCCGCGAACGAACAAAGCTCCCGGACAGGGAGCCAGCGCTGGGGAGGAAACACCATGATCGGCCGTCTCAACCACGTGGCCATCGCCGTGCAGGATCTCGACGCCGCCTGCGCGGTCTATCGCGACACGCTGGGTGCGAAGATCACCGCGCCCCTGCCGCAGCCCGAGCACGGCGTCACCGTCGTGTTCGTCGAGCTGCCGAACAGCAAGATCGAGCTGATGGCCCCCCTGGGCGAGGGCTCGCCGATCGAGTCCTTCGTGGCCCGCAACCCGGGCGGCGGCATCCATCACGTCTGCTACGAGGTCGACGACATCCTGGCCGCCCGCGACAAGCTCAAGGCGCAGGGCGCCCGGGTGCTCGGCACCGGCGAGCCGCGGATCGGCGCCCACGGCAAGCCGGTCCTGTTCCTGCATCCCAAGGACTTCCTGGGCACCCTGGTCGAGCTGGAGCAGGTGTGAGCCGGATGATGACCACGCTCGCCCGCTCGACGCCGATGACGCTGGCCGTCATCGCCGCGATGATCGCCGCCTTCGTGGCGGCGGCGGTGGGCCTGTTCAAGCTGACGGTAGGCGGCGCGATCGCCCTCTACTTCGTGGTCTGGTGGACGCTGCTCTTCGCGGTCCTGCCCCTGCGGAACCAGCCGGAGACGCGGCCCAGCCACGTGGTGCCGGGTCAGGATCCCGGCGCGCCGGCGGCGCCGCGTCTGCGCGAGAAGGCCATCTGGACGACGCTGGTCGCGGGGGCCGCCTTCCTGATCGCCTTGGCGGTGTTCCCGCTGACCGGGCTGTAGGACGGCCGGGAAACCTAGACGGGCGGAGGACCGTCGGGCGCCCCGACACCGCCCAGCCGACGGGTCCCAAGAATAAAAAAAGCAAGGCCCGAGGCCTTGCTTTCAAGCTTCAGTGGCTCGACCTTGAAATATCCCTCGCATTGGCTGCGGGGCGGTCGCTTTTCCTCCCGAGACTCGGACCTTGCGCCACCTCTTCCGGGCGTCGCAAACATCGCCGGACGCTTATAGGAACAACAATTCGTGTTGTCACCGGGTCTGCGAGAAAAATCTGCGCTTTCTTGCCGGCAAATGGGCATACCGCTTCCCGCCTAGGCAGCGGCCTCGCCGCGGCCGGGCCGCCGCCTCCGGTTCGCCGCGATTACGCCCCGCCGTGGTCGCGCAGTGCTTGTAATTTGCGTCTCCGGCGTGTTGTGTGCCGGCGCGCCGCGGCTCCTCCCGGTCGATCCTCTTCCAAGACTCCGAAGACATGCGTCTCTCCCGCTACTTCATGCCGACCTTGCGCGAGACGCCCAAGGAAGCCGAGATCGTCTCGCACCGGCTGATGCTGCGCGCCGGCCTGGTCCGCCAGGAAGCCGCCGGCATCTACGCCTGGCTGCCGCTGGGCCTGCGGGTGCTGGAGCGCGTCTGCGCGGTGATCCGGCGGGAGCAGGACCGGTCCGGCGCCGTCGAGATCCTGATGCCGACGGTGCAGTCCGCCGAGCTGTGGCGGGAATCCGGCCGCTACGACGCCTACGGCAAGGAGATGCTGCGCCTGAAGGACCGGCACGACCGCGAGATGCTCTACGGCCCCACCGCCGAGGAGATGGTCACCGAGATCTTCCGGGCGAGCGTGCGCTCCTACAAGGACCTGCCCAAGAACCTCTACCAGATCTCGTGGAAGTTCCGCGACGAGGTGCGGCCGCGCTTCGGCACGATGCGCTCCCGCGAGTTCCTGATGAAGGACGCCTACTCGTTCGACTTCGACCAGGCCGGCGCCCGCCACGCCTACAACCGGATGTTCGTGGCGTATCTGCGCACCTTCGCGGGCCTCGGCCTGAAGGCGATCCCGATGCGCGCCGATACCGGCCCGATCGGCGGCGACCTGTCCCACGAGTTCATCATCCTGGCGAAGACCGGCGAGAGCGAGGTCTTCTGCGACAAGGCCTATCTCGGCTTCGACATCCCGCCGGCGACCGTCGATTTCGACGACGTCGCCGCCCTGCAGGGCATCGTCGATGCCTGGACCTCGCACTACGCGGCCACCGAGGAGATGCACGAGCCGGCGGCCTTCGCGGAGGTCCCGGAGGACAGCCGCATGGCCGCCCGCGGCATCGAGGTCGGGCACATCTTCTATTTCGGAACGAAGTATTCCGAGCCGATGGGCGCCAAGGTCGCCGGTCCGGACGGGATCGAGCGGCCGGTCCACATGGGCTCCTACGGCATCGGGCCGAGCCGCCTGGTGGCGGCGATCATCGAGGCCAGCCACGACGAGGCCGGGATCATCTGGCCGGACGCGGTCGCGCCGTTCGACGTCGCGCTGATCAACCTCAAGGTCGGGGATTCCGCGACCGAAGCCGCCTGCGCGCAGATCCAGTCCGATCTCGAGGCCGCCGGCCTGTCGGTGCTCTACGACGACCGCGACGAGCGCCCCGGCGCGAAGTTCGCCACCGCCGACCTGATCGGCCTGCCCTGGCAGGTGATCGTCGGGCCCAAGGGCTTGGCGGAGGGCAAGGTCGAGCTGAAGCGGCGTGCCGGTGGCGAGCGCGAGAGCCTCGCGACCGTCGATCTGCTGGCACGCATCCGGCGCGTCTGAGGCGTGCCGATGGCCGCCTCAGCGAAGCTGGACCGGGTTCGGACCTTCGCGGCCTCGCTCGCGGCCTCGTTCCGCCAGGGCACCGCGCCCTTCGCGCCGTTCGAGTGGATCCTCGCCGGCCGCTACCTGCGCGCCCGGCGCCGGGGCGGCGGCGTCTCGGTGGTGGCGTTCTTCTCAGTGCTCGGCATCGCGCTCGGCGTCGCCACGCTGATCATCGTCCTGTCGGTGATGAACGGCTTCCGGGCGGAACTGCTGTCGAAGATCGTCGGCATCAACGGCCACCTGTTCGCGACGCCCATCGACCGGCCGTTCAACGACTGGACCGACCTGTCGGAGCGCCTGTCGAAGGTGGCGGGCGTGCGCGCGGCGGTGCCGCTGGTCGAGGGCCAGGCCTTCGCCTCCTCGCAGTATGGCGGCTCGGGGGTGATCATCCGCGGCGTGCGGGCGGCCGACCTCGACGCGCTGGCGGCCGTCTCCTCGGCGATCCGCGGCGGCACCCTGGAGGGCTTCGACGACGGCACGGGCGTGCTGATCGGGCGGCGGCTCGCCGACACGCTGGGCCTGCAGGCCGGCGACACGATCACGCTGGTCACGCCCAAGGGCTCGTCCACGCCCTTCGGGACGGCGCCGCGCACCAAGAGCTACACCGTCAAGGCGGTCTTCGAAGTCGGCATGACCGAGTTCGACCAGACCTTCGTGTTCATGCCGCTGACCGAGGCCCAGGCCTTCTTCAACAAGGACGGCGACGTGAGCATGATCGAGATCTACGTCGACGATCCCGACCATGTCGGCGACATGCGCGAGCCCCTGGAGATGGCGGCCGAGCGCCCGATCCTGCTCACCGACTGGCGCCAGCGCAACCGGACCTTCTTCGGGGCCCTGGAGGTCGAGCGGAACGTCATGTTCCTGATCCTCAGCCTGATCGTCGTGGTGGCGACGCTCAACATCGTCTCCGGCCTGATCCTGCTGGTGCGCGACAAGTCGAGCGACATCGCCATCCTGCGCACCATGGGGGCGACCCCGGGCACGATCATGCGGGTGTTCCTGATCAACGGTGCGCTGATCGGCGTCGTCGGGACGCTCAGCGGGCTGGGGCTCGGCGTCCTGATCACCCTCAACATCAAGCCGATCCAGCACGTGCTGTTTCCGGGGGCCTGGGACCCCACGGTGCGGTTCCTCGCCGAGATCCCGGCCCAGATGAACCCGAAGGAGATCACTGCCGTGGTGATCACCTCCCTGCTGTTGTCGCTCGCGGCGACGCTGTATCCCTCCTGGCGCGCCGCCCGGCTCGATCCGGTGCAGGCCCTCCGCTACGGCTGACGGGCCCATCCGATGAGCGATTCGAGCCAGACCGCCGGCGACCCGCCGGTGCCGGCCCTGTTCTTCTCCCGCGTCGAGCGGCGCTACGCCCAGGCCGAGGGCGCCCTGGAGATCCTGCGCGGGGCCGATCTCGCGATCTGGCCGGGCGAGCTGGTGGCGCTCGTGGCGCCCTCGGGCGCCGGCAAGTCGACGCTGCTGCACCTCGCCGGCCTGTTGGAGCGGCCCGACGGGGGCGAGATCTACATCGGCGGCCACCCGACCGCCGCGATGGCGGATGCCGAGCGGACCCGCCTGCGGCGCGAGGAGATGGGCTTCGTCTACCAGTTCCACCATCTCCTGCCGGAATTCTCCGCGCTGGAGAACGTGGTGATGCCCCAGCTCATCCGCGGCCTGAAGCGCCCGGAGGCGAAGGCCCGGGCCACGGAGCTCCTCAGCTTCCTGGGCCTCAAGGAGCGGCTGCCGCACCGCCCCGCGGAGCTGTCGGGGGGCGAGCAGCAGCGCGTCGCCATCGCCCGGGCGGTGGCCAACGGCCCGCGCCTCCTTCTCGCCGACGAGCCGACCGGCAACCTCGATCCCGGGACGGCGGGCCACGTCTTCTCGGTCCTGATGGCCCTGGTCCGCGCCTCGGGGCTCGCCGCCCTGGTCGCGACCCACAACCTGGAACTGGCCGCCCGCATGGATCGGCGGGTCACCATCCGGGACGGCCTGATCACGCAGCTCGACTGAGCGGCCCCACATCCGGGCAGAGTGCCCCGTGCGCCGGCGCAGCGACGGCACGCGGCGAACGCCCGCCCACGCGTGCACCGTCGGCCTCGATCAACCACAAGGCGCATCGCTTCGAACCCGCGACGCGACCCGGTCCGCGGGCCTACGCTCCCCGCAAGTGCACGCGATCTTTAATCCGTCGCGCCGCGTGCGGCGCGTCACGCCGCGGAAGACGCCCGCTCCCTACCTTACGATCACGCAAGATAAAACAGAGCCGAACAACCGGCCTGTACTGCGTGATCTCTGGAGCCTGACCATGAAGACCCGTATCGCCGTCGCCGTCACCGCACTTGTCCTTGGCGTCGCTCCGATCTCGTCCGCTCTGGCGGCGAACGGCGCCCGCTGGACAGGCTTCACTCCCTACGAGGTCGAGACCACGGGCGCGCTGGGCCTCGGGGTCCACGACAATCCCAACTATGTCGGCTGCCCGCTGAGCTCGGCCGCCGAGGGCAACGCCGATCAGCAGACCCGGCCGGTGAAGCAGTACGGCCAGACCGCCGGCGGCTACCGCTGCTGATCCGACGGGAGGACGGATGAAGCTGAAAGCGCTCTCCTACGTCATGATCGGCGCCTTCGTGAGCGGCCTGCTCATGACCATCGTCGGTTCGGCCACCACGTTGTTGGGCCAGTGATCGGAGGCGCCGCCCCGTACAGGGCGGCGCCTCCCGCGCGCGCGGCCGGTGCAGTCAGGACGCGCCGGAACCGGCCTCCGCGCTCGTCAGCCGCTCCACGTAATCGCAGGCGTCGCGGATGGCATCGGGGCCTTCCGCCATCCGAGCCCGGGCCGCCGCGCAGGCCCGCGCCACCGCGGGGTCGGCGAGGAGCCGCCCGAGCACGCGCGCCGCGCGCGCGGGCCGGAAGGCGCGGCGGCTCAGGGTGGCGCCCAGATCCCGATCCTTCAGCCGCCGCCCCTCGTCGAAATGGTCGAAGGCCACCGGCACCACGAGCTGCGGGACGCCCGCCGCCAGGGCCTGCGCGACCGTGCCGACGCCGCCGTGATGGACCAGCGCCGCGCTGCGCGGCAGCAGGGCGCTCAGGGGCGCGTAGGGAAGGTGGACGATCCCGGCCGGCAGCGGCTTCGGGATCTGCCCGCCCTGGGGGGCGAGCAGGACGCCGCGCCGGCCCATGCGCCGGCACAGCCGCACCGCGGTGTCGAAGAAGCCGGCGCCCTGGCGCATGGCCGAGCCGTAGGTGAACACGATCGGCGGGTCGCCCGCGTCGAGGAACGCTTCCAGCTCCGGCGGCATGGCCGCCACGTCGCCGAACCGGTCGACCAGCGGGAAGCCGAGCTGCACCGCCTGGCCCGGCCAGTCGGCCTGCGGCTCCGCGTACCAGTCGGGAAACATCAGGAGCATGCCGGTCGGGCTGTTCCACCAGTGCCGCAGCCGGTAGACCGGATCGAGGCCGAGACGCGCCCGCAGGGCGTTCAGCGGCGGCAGCGTGAACGGGCCGACCGCCACCTTGTCGACGCCGAGATTCACGTAGGCCCGCAGGGCGGCCGGCAGCACGCGCGGCAGCGGCAGGCCCGGCAGGCGCGGCGGATCGTACCGGCTCTCGATCAGGAACGGCATGACGTGCAGCGTCGCGGTCGGCAGATCGTAGAGATCCTGCGCGAGCCGCGCGCCCCAGCCCAGCGGCGAGGCGACCACCCGCAGGTCGACCCCCCGGGCGCGGGTCGCGCCGAGCCACAGGCAGGCCGCCTCGGCGACCTGCAGGGCGTAATCGAACATCGGGCGGAAGCCCTGCTGCGGGTGCCAGAGATCCGGCTGGCGGATCACCGCCTCGTAATCCGCCACCGTACCCAGGGGCTGGAAGGCGAGGCCCGCCCGGCGGGCCATCGCCTCGAACGGGGCCGGGGCCGCGAGCGAGACGCCGTGACCGCGCTTCAGGAGCTCGTGCCCCAGCGCGATGAACGGCAGCACATCGCCATGTGTGCCGACGGCCACGAGGGCGACGTCGAACCGTTCGACCGTCCGGTGCGCGGGAATGGCTTGCTCCTTCGAACCCCCCAGCCGGTGACGAGTTCGTCTCGAAGGCGGGGGCATGCCAGCCCGCCCGATCCGCATCAAGACACTTTTTACCTTATCGGAGAAACGGGACCGCCCTGTGACCCGCGGGCCCTTCCAAAGGAACAAAACATGAACATACTAGGACCGGAACACAGGAGGCAGGTCGATGCTGAAGCGGATGGTCCTGACCGGAATGGTCGAGTTCATGGCGTTCGGGATGCTGTTCGCGGCTTTCGGCGCCTGGGCGATAGCCTTGGCACCGGTTCGTTAGCCGGTTTTTTCCGAAGACCGCCCGGTTCCGTCCGCGGACGGGTTATGCACAGGCGATGGGCCGCCGGACGCCGATTGTCCACAGGGGCGGGCCGAACTGGTGCTTCCGGAGCACGACCGGTGGATATCGTCCTTCGGCGGCCCGGCACACGTCGACTTGAGGCCGGCGAGCGGGGATGCTGCCCGACCCCGGAACAAGGTCGGCCATGCCACGCCAGCTCAAGGAGGTCGGATTCGTCCACCTCCACGTCCACTCGTCCTATTCTCTCCTCGAAGGGGCGCTGAAGGTCGGTTCCCTGATCAAGGCGGCGGTCGCCGACCGGCAGCCGGCCCTGGCGCTCACCGACACCAACAACCTGTTCGGGGCGCTGGAATTCTCCGAGAAGGCGGCCGGGGAGGGCGTCCAGCCGATCGCCGGCGTGCAGCTCTCGGTGGCGTTCGAGGCCGCCGACCCGCATCAGCGCCAGGCACCGACGAGCCACGGCATCGTGCTCCTCGCCCAGGACGAGACCGGCTACGCCAACCTGCTGCGGCTGGCGAGCCGCGCCTATTTCGACACGGCGCTCGGCGAGGCACCGCGCCTGGATGCGGGAGCACTGGCGGGCGCCTCCGAGGGACTGATCGCGCTGACCGGCGGGATGGCGGGCCCCCTCGACGCGGCCTTCCGGGCGGGCCGACCGGAGCTCGCCCTCAACCGTCTGAAGCGCCTAAAAGAGACCTTCGGCGAGGACCGGCTCTACGTGGAGATCCAGCGCCACGGCCTGCCCGAGGAGGGGCGGATCGAGACCGCGCTCCTCGACCTCGCCGGTCGGCACGGCCTCGGGATCGTGGCGACGAACGAGCCCTTCTTCGCCAAGCCGGACGATTACGACGCCCACGACGCGCTGCTCGCCATCGCGGAGGGCCGCCTCGTCTCCGACGACCGCCGCCGCCGGCTGACGCCGACGCACGCCTTCAAGACCCGCGCCGAGATGGCCGAGCTGTTCCGCGACCTGCCGGACGCGCTCCAGGCCACGGTCGAGATCGCCATGCGCTGCGCGGTCCGGGCGCGGACCCGCAAGCCGATCCTGCCGAATTTCGGCGCCGTAGCGGCGGGCGAGACGCCTCCCATGGCGGATGCCCTGGCCGAGGCGTCCGACGCGGGCGCGCAGGCGGTCTCGGCCGACGAGCCGACCGAGCTGCGCCGGCAGGCCGAGGCCGGGCTGGAGCTGCGCCTGAAGCAGCACGGCACGGCGCCGGGCTTCTCCGAGGAGGATTACCGCAAGCGCCTCGCGTTCGAGCTCGACGTCATCGTCAAGATGAAGTTCCCGGGCTACTTCCTGATCGTCTCGGACTTCATCAAGTGGGCCAAGGACCACGACATCCCGGTGGGGCCTGGCCGCGGCTCCGGCGCCGGCTCGCTGGTGGCGTGGTCGCTGCTCATCACCGACCTCGACCCGCTCCGCTTCGGCCTGCTGTTCGAGCGCTTCCTCAACCCCGAGCGCGTCTCGATGCCGGATTTCGACATCGACTTCTGCGTCGAGGGCCGCGAGCGGGTGATCAAGTACGTGCAGCAGCGCTACGGCGAGGGGCAGGTCGGGCAGATCATCACCTTCGGCACGCTGCTCGCCCGCGGCGTGCTGCGCGACGTCGGCCGCGTCCTCGAGATGCCCTACGGGCAGGTCGACAAGCTGACCAAGCTCGTGCCGCAGAACCCGGCCAACCCGGTGACGCTCGCCCAGGCGATCGAGGGCGAGCCCAAGCTCCAGCAGGCCATGGAGGAGGAGCCGGTCGTCGGTCGGCTCATCGACATCGCCAAGAAGCTGGAGGGCCTGCACCGCCACGCCTCGACCCACGCCGCCGGCGTGGTGATCGGCGACCGGCCCCTGGAGGAGCTGGTCCCGCTCTACCGAGACCCGAAGACCGGCATGCGGGTGACCCAGTTCAACATGAAGTGGGTCGAGCAGGCGGGGCTGGTGAAGTTCGACTTCCTGGGCCTCAAGACCCTGACCATGCTGCGCTGCTGCACGGATCTCCTCAAGCAGCGCGGCATCCACATCGACCTCGCCTCGCTGCCGCTCGACGACCCGAACACCTACGGGCCCATGGGCCGGGGCGAGACGGTCGGCGTGTTCCAGGTGGAATCGGCCGGCATGCGCAAGGCGCTCTGCGAGATGCAGGCCGACCGGCTGGAGGACATCATCGCCCTGGTGGCGCTCTACCGGCCGGGCCCGATGGCCAACATCCCGGTCTACTGCGAGCGCAAGCTCGGCCGCGACGCCGGCAACGAGGCGTCCTGGTACCCGGACCCGAAGCTGGAGCCGATGCTGAAGGAGACCTTCGGCATCATCGTCTACCAGGAACAGGTGATGGAGATCGCCAAGGTGCTCGCCGGCTACTCGCTCGGCGAGGCCGACATGCTCCGGCGCGCCATGGGCAAGAAGATCCGCGCCGAGATGGACGCGCAGCGCGACCGGTTCCTGAAGGGCTGCACCGAGCGCGGCCTGACCAAGGCCAAGGCCAACGAGATCTTCGACCTCCTCGCCAAGTTCGCCGATTACGGCTTCAACAAGAGCCACGCGGCGGCCTACGCGCTGCTGACCTACCAGACTGCCTACCTGAAGGCGAACTTCCCGGTCGAGTTCCTGGCCGCCGCCATGACCCTCGACATCGACAACACCGACAAGCTGGCCGAATTCCGCCAGGACGCCCAGCGCCTGAAGATCACGGTCGAGCCGCCCTCGATCAACACCTCGGGCGAGGTGTTCGAGGTGCGCGACGGCAAGATCTTCTACGCGCTGGCCGCCATCAAGGGCGTCGGCCGCGAGGCGGTGCGGGCGCTGGTGGAGGCCCGCGGCGACCGGCCGTTCAAGGACCTCGCCTGCCTCGCCCGCCGGTTGAACCCCCGGATGATCAACAAGCGCACCCTGGAGAGCCTCGTCCAGGCGGGGGCGCTCGACTGCATCGAGCCGGACCGGGCCCGCGCCTTCGCGGCGGTGGAGCCGATCATGAAGCTCGCGGCCAGCGCGGCGGAGGCCGAGACCGCCGGCGTCACCGACATGTTCGGCGGCGTGGTGGCGGACGACGTGTCCCTGCGTATCCCGCCCCACGAGATCTGGCCGATGGCCGACACGCTGAAGCGCGAGTACGCGGCGATCGGCTTCTTCATCTCGGGCCATCCGCTCGACGAGTACGGCGACCTTCTCGACAAGCTGCGGGTGCAGAGCTGGACGGATTTCTGCCGCGCGGTCCGGGCCGGGACCTCGAGCGTCGGCCGGGTCGCGGCCTCGGTGCTCGACCGGGCGGAGCGGCGGACCAAGACCGGCAACAAGATGGGTATCGTCACCCTGTCGGACCGGACCGCGCATTTCGAGGCGATCATCTTCTCCGAGGGCCTCGGCCAGTACCGCGACATCCTCGAGCCGGGCCGCCCGCTCGTCCTTCAGCTTCAGGCCAACCTGGAGGGCGAGGACGTGCGCGCCCGCATCCTCACCGCGGAACCCCTGGACCAGGCGGTCGCCCGCCACCAGAAGGGCATCCGCATCCATCTGAGCGACCCGCGCGGCGTCGCCCCCGTGCAGCAGCGCCTGTCCATGCGGGGCGAGAGCGAGGTCTCGCTGATCCTCAAGCTCGACGGCGGCGAGCGCGAGGTGGAGATCCGGCTGCCCGGAAAATTCCAGGCGAGTCCGGCGCTCGCCGGCCAGCTCCGGACCGTGCCGGGTGTGGTGCAGGTGGAGGTGAGCTAGCCTCCCCCGGCGTGCGGAAGACCGTCCCGTCATTCCGGGGCTCGCCTCGGGCGAGCCCCGGAATGACGGCGCGGATGCCTGACCGAGAACACTCGCGAAACCCGACCGGTTGGACCTCGGCGCACCCTGCGACGAGGATCCATGGACCAGCCCCGTCCGAAACCCGACACCGACGACCCGGACAGGCCACGCGGCCGTGGCAGCCTCCTCCACGCCCTCGGTACCGGGGTGATCACCGGCGCCGCCGACGACGACCCCTCCGCCATCGGCACCTATGCGAGCGCCGGCGCCCGGTACGGCCTCGGGTTCCTGTGGATCGCGCCGGTCGTCCTGCCGATGATGGTCGTGGTCGTCTACCTCTCTGCCAAGCTCGGGCAGGTCTACGGCAAGGGCCTGTTCGCCATCGTGCGCGACCGCTACCCGCGCTGGGTCCTCTACCCGCTCGTGGCCGGCGCCTTCGGGGGCAACGTCATCGAGGCGGCGGCCAATCTCGGCGGGATCGGCGCGGCCCTCAACCTGCTGGTCCCGGTCCCGATCCCCGCCATCGTGGTCGGCGCCGCCGCGGCGATCCTGAGCCTGCAGATCTTCGGCTCCTACGCGCTCCTGCGGGACATCTTCCGCTGGCTGGCGCTCGCCCTGTTCGCCTACGTGGCGGCCGCGATCCTGGCCCGTCCCGACCCCGCCGAGATCCTGCGCGGCACCCTCGTGCCGCAGGTCCGGTTCGATGCCGACTTCCTGGCGATGATCGTCGCCTGCATCGGCACCTCGCTCTCGGCCTACATCTACACGTGGCAGTCGAACCAGGAGGTCGAGGAGGAGATCGCCCTGGGACGGCGCACGCTGCGGCAGCGCAAGGGTGCGACCGATGCCGAGCTGCGCAAGACCCGCCGGGACGTGATGATCGGGATGCTGTTCTCGAACATCATCCTCTACTTCATCGTCCTGTCCACGGGCGCGACGCTGCATCAGGCGGGGCAGACCGAGATCGAGAGCGCCGCCCAGGCCGCGGCCGCCCTGGAGCCCCTGGCGGGGGCAGGGGCCAAGTACCTGTTCGCCCTCGGGGTCGTCGGCGTCGGCTTCCTGGCGGTGCCGGTGATGACCACGGGGGCGGCCTACGACCTCGTGCAGGGGATCGGCCGGACAGGCAGCCTGCACGCCCGTCCGAGCGAGGCCAAGCTGTTCTACGGCACGATCGCGGCCGTGACCGTGCTGGCGGTGGGTCTGAACTTTCTCGGCTTCAACCCGATGCGGGCGCTCGTCTGGTCCGGCATCGTGCAGGGCTTCTCGGTGCCGCCGCTCCTGCTCCTCATGATGCTGATGACCAACGACCGGGCCGTGATGGGCGGCCGCGTCAATGGCCGCGTGACCAACGGGCTCGGATGGCTGACCACCGCGGCGACCTTCCTCGCCACGCTCTGCTTGGTCGGGACATGGGTCCTGTGAGGCGCCGGCCGGGCCGCCTCAGAACGGCGCCGCGAGGCAGCCGTCGAGGGCCGCCTTCAGGGCGGCGGCGTCGGCCTCCGCGACCGTGAACGTCGCCGTTAGGGCGGGGTCTCCCGGGCGCGGGCTCGCCTGTGTCCAGGTCAGCTTGGTCCCGGGCTGGGCGAGGGCCAGGGCCACCCCGCGCAGCGGATCCTCGCCCCGGCGCGCGCCCGTCACCGTCAGCGTGAAGCCCGCCTCCGGCCCGGTCGCGGCGCCCCGGACCGGCATGCGCACGGAGCGCACGCTGCCGTCACTGGAAACCAGGATCCCGGTGAGGGGCTTCTCGCTGTCGGCCCCTTCGAGGCCCGCGAAGTCGAAGCGCGGCGCCAGCTCGGCGAAGCGCGGCACGGTCATCGCGGCGGACAGGCCGGTGCCGCCCGGATCGCAGGCGACGTGCAGGGTCGCCGGCCGCCGGTCCGCCTCGAGGGTCGCGGTGCCGGTCAGGTCCGCGCTGCCGCCGGGCGCCCGGGCGCTCCCGGCCAGCAGCGGCGTCCGGCCGGTGAGGATGTCGGACAGGCTGTCCCCGCGGCTCAGCGGTCCGGCCAGGAGAGCAACGGCGGCGATGACGACCACCGCCAGGGCCACGCCGATCCGGAGCCGCATCCTATCCTCCCCCTGTGGACATCACGGGCCGGCGGCATAGACGATCGCGGCCGCATCGCAACCCTTCGTTCACCACGTCCGCGGGGAATCGGCTGGCCGCGCGCCCGCGTGCACTGCAGCAACTCCGTAAAAACCGATCGTTCCTATGCACCGACGCTCAAGCCTGAGCGTCACCATGCGCACGAAGATCCTGCTCGTCCTCACCCTCCTCGTCTACGTCACCACCGGCCGTGCCCCCGGCATCCGGGAGCCGCGCAACCCGGACGCGGAGCACGGCGGCGGGCGGGTCGTGGTCGCGACCAAGCGGGCCTGGATCTGAGCCGCCGGCATCCGGTCGTCGCCCTCGGTGGACGCGTTCGGCTCCGTCCGCGCGCGAGGCGCGGAGGGCGGGGGATCACGCTCCCGGCGCGCAGGCCCTGAGCCGCGCGGCCACCAGGGCCTGGAGGCTCCAGAGGTGGCGGTCGCGGATCCCGAGGCGCTCGCAGGCCTCCACGGTCCGGAACAGGTACTCGGCGCTCGGCCCCTTGTGGCCGCAGGCCGCGGCGATCTTCTCGGCGATCTCCGCATCCGAGAGGCGGCCGGCGTAGCGGTCGCTGGCGCGGTTGGCCAGGAAGGTCAGGGCCGAGACGGTCCCGGCCTCCGTGGCGACCGGCAGCCAGCGGGCGACGTAGCCGCGGCCGCGCATCTCGCGGCGCCAGACCGGCATCAGCGCCTCGCGGATCTCCATGCCGGGCAGGCGGAAGGCCACGCCCCGGCACAGGCCGCCGCGGTCCAGCGCCAGCACGAAGCCCGGCCGTTCCGGCGTCCCGCGGAACCGGCGCTGAAGCAGGCAGAACCGGCGATGGAAGCCGCGCACGGTCCCGATCCGGCGCTCGGCGACTGGAAATTCCGGATTCCACATCAGCGAGCCGTAGGCGAAGACCCAGAGGTCGCTGCCCTCGCGCCCGGCGACGATCGCGTCGAGCCCGGGGCGCAGCTCCGCGTCCGAGAGAACCTCGAGGGCGCTCGGGTCGTCGGGGATCGGGACGGAATGGGCGCGGGCGATCAGGTCGAGGCTGAGGTCGAGGGTGCGGGCGGGCGCGGCGGGCATGGGCCCTCAACGCCCGGGCCTCACGGCTTGTTGCCCAGCGCGTCGAGTTCGGGGAAGGGTCGGGTGCGGTGCCCGGCGCAGACCTCGTCGTCGTCGAGCACTGAGAGCCGGTCGTTGTCGTCGAGCAGCACCACCCTCGGCCGCTCGGGCTTGCCGAAGGTCCGCCCGTACATCCGGCCCGACACGCAGTAGATCACCCGGCCGCCGTCCGCGATCGGCCCGGCGATCCGGCTGCCCGCGAACCGGACGGGCAGCAGGGACACCGCGCCGAACTCGACCTGCCTCAGGGCCAGGGCGGCGATGCGCCGGAGGAGGGCCGGGGAGGGGACAGACTCGGCGGCGGGCCTCGATGCCCGCGGCGCGGCCTGCGCACCGGCGGCGAGGAGGACCATCAGGGCGGCGAGGGCGGCGCGGCGCGGCATCGGTCATCGCTACCCGGCCAAGGCTGCCTGGGGCTGGGCACCGCGCGGGGCAGCGCCGACCGCCGCGGCTCCCTATATGAGAGGCAGGCGCGGAGCGCACCGCTCACCCGATCTCTCACACGAAGACGCGACGTTCGATGCAGTGGACCGACGACGCCCTGGTGCTCGGCCTGCGCCGGCACGGGGAGACCGGCGTCATCCTCGAGGCCATGACCGAGGCCCACGGGCGCCACCTCGGCCTCGTGCACGGCGGGCGCTCGCGCCGGATGCAGCCCGTTCTGCAGGCCGGGAACCGCGTCCGCCTGACGTGGCGGGCGCGCCTCGACGACGGCCTCGGCTCCTACGCGGTGGAACCCCTCGAGTCGCAGCTCTCGCGGCTGATCGGATCGAGCCTCGCCCTCTACGGCATGAACCACATGGCCGCCCTGCTGCGGCTCCTCCCCGAGCGCGACCCGCATCCGGCGCTCTACGAGGCGGCGGGGATTCTGGTCGAGCACCTCGACGACCCCGCCGTCGCGCCGCCGCTGATGGTGCGCTTCGAGCTGGCGATCCTGTCGGAACTCGGCTTCGGCCTCGACCTGACCGCCTGTGCGGCCACCGGCGGCAACGACGCCTTGGCCTATGTGTCACCGAAGAGCGGCCGGGCGGTCAGCGCCTCGGCGGGCGAGCCCTACCGGGACCGCCTGCTGGCGCTCCCGACCTTCCTGCACGCGGGCGGGTCCCCCGGTCCCGACGGCGTTGCCCAAGGGTTTACCTTGACGGGATACTTCCTCGACCGGCACGTCTGGGGTCCGCGCGGCCTCGGGCCGCCCGAGGAGCGGGCGCGATTCGTTGCGCTCGGCCGCGAGGCCGGGTAGTGTTCGCGTTCTGTTCCGAACACGTCCGGGCTTGAGCGCCGCTCGAGCCGGAACGACCAAACCCGTCATTCCGGGGCCGCGGAGCGGAGCCCGGAATCCAGACGCGCACGCGGCCCGGCAGGATCGTCCGTCTCCTCCGGCAGGGCGGGTCTGGATTCCGGGCTCGCCTCCGGCGCCCCGGAATGACGGATTGCTGCATGAGGTGGCGCCGCCGTTCGGCGGCCCCGCCCTGAGACAGGAGCCGTCATGGGCCAGCCCTTCGAGCCGCCGTCCGGCGACGGGATCGAGAGCGTCGAGCTGAAATCCGCGCTGGAGGAGCGCTACCTCGCCTACGCGCTCTCCACGATCATGCACCGGGCCCTGCCGGACGCCCGCGACGGGTTGAAGCCCGTGCACCGGCGCATTCTGTACGGGATGCGGCTGCTCCGGCTCGACCCGACCACCGCGCACAAGAAATGCGCCAAGATCGTCGGCGACGTGATGGGCGATTTCCACCCGCACGGCGACCAGGCGATCTACGACGCGCTGGTGCGGCTCTCCCAGGACTTCGCCCAGCGCTACCCGCTGGTCGACGGCCAGGGCAACTTCGGCAACATCGACGGCGATGGCCCGGCCGCCTACCGCTACACCGAGGCGCGGCTCACCGAGGTCGCGCGCCTCCTGCTCGACGGGATCGACGAGGACACGGTCGACTTCCGCCCGTCCTACAACGGCGAGAAGGAGGAGCCGGTCGTCCTGCCGGCGGCCTTCCCGAACCTGCTCGCCAACGGCAGCCAGGGCATCGCGGTCGGCATGGCGACCTCGATCCCGCCGCACAACGCCGCCGAGCTGTGCGACGCGGCGCTCTACCTGATCAATCATCCCGAGGCGACGTCGGGTCAGCTCGCCAAGTTCGTCCAGGGGCCGGATTTCCCGACCGGCGGCATCCTGATCGACTCGGCCGAGTCGGTCGCCGAGGCCTACCGGACCGGCCGCGGCGCCTTCCGGGTCCGGGCCCGCTGGGCCAAGGAGGATCTCGGCCGCGGCACGTGGAACATCGTCGTCACCGAGATTCCCTACGGCATCCCGAAGGGCCGGCTGATCGAGAAGATGGCCGAGCTGCTGCAGGAGAAGAAGCTGCCGCTCCTCGCCGACGTGCGCGACGAATCGGCCGAGGACGTGCGCATCGTGCTGGAGCCGCGCTCGCGCACGGTCGATCCCGTGATCCTGATGGAATCTTTGTTCCGGCTGACCGAGCTGGAGGCGCGGATTCCGCTCAACCTCAACGTCCTGGTCGGCGGCCTCGTGCCGAAGGTGATCGGGCTCGCCGAGTGCCTGCGCGAATGGGTCGACCACCGCCGCGTGGTGCTGCAGCGCCGCTCGCGCTACCGCCTCGGCCAGATCGACCGGCGCCTTGAGATCCTGGGCGGCCTGCTCATCGTCTATCTCGACCTCGACGAGGTGATCCGCATCATCCGCGAGGAGGACGAGCCGAAGGCCGCCCTCATGGCCCGGTTCGAGCTGACCGAGATCCAGGCCAACGCGATCCTCGACACCCGCCTGCGCTCCCTGCGGAAGCTCGAAGAGATGGAGCTGAAGCGCGAGTTCGACGCGCTCACCGCCGAGAAGGCCGAGATCGACGCCCTGCTCGCCTCCGAGCCGGCGCAGTGGAAGGCGATCCAGGCGCAGATCCGCGCCGTGAAGAAGACCTTCGGGCCCGAGACCAAGCTCGGCAAGCGCCGCACGACGCTCGCGAGCCCGCCGGATGTCGGCGGCATCGACTTCACCGCGGCGCTGGTCGAGCGCGAGCCGATCACCGTGATCGTCTCGACCAAGGGGTGGATCCGGGCGCTGAAGGGCCACGTCGCCGACCTGTCGGGTGTGGCCTTCAAGGGCGACGACACCCTGAAGATCGCCTTCCCGACCGAGACCACCCAGAAGATCCTGCTGCTCGCCACCAACGGCAAGGTGTTCACGCTCGAGGCCTCGAAGCTGCCGGGCGGGCGCGGCTTCGGCGATCCGGTGCGACTGATGGCCGACCTCGACGACGGCACCGAGATCGTGGCGGCGCTGCCCTACCGGCCGGAGACCAAGCTGCTGATCGCGGGCTCCGACGGGCGCGGCTTCGTGGCGCCCGCGGACGCGCTGGTGGCCAACACCCGCAAGGGCAAGAACGTGCTGGGCCTCGACGGCGACGCCACGGCCGCCGTGCTGGTACCGGCCGACGGCGACCACGTGGCGGTGGTGAACACCGAGAAGCTGCTCCTGATCTTCCCGGTCTCCGAGGTGGCGGAACTCGCCCGCGGCAAGGGCGTGCGGCTCCAGCGCTGCCGCAGCGGAAGCCTCCTCGACGCGCACGTCTTCAAGCTGGCGGACGGTCTGCCCTGGCAGGACGGCTCGGCCGAAGGCCGACTCGCCAACGTCTCGGTGCTGGAGAAATGGCTCGGCCACCGGGCCGAGGTCGGGCTGATGATGGCGCGCAGCTTCCCGAAATTCGAGCGGTTCGGGCGGTGAGGGAGGCCGGGGGCGCTCCAGTGCCCCCTCCCGGCCTGAGGTGCCAGTGCTCGCTGGACCCCTCCTTCTGGACGGCTCCACCGCAGCTCAGGACGAGGGCGCGGTCGGGCGCGGTCTCCGCGTTGCGGAGGCCGCTGTCCTCAATGCGCCCGCTGGGCGAGCCAGAGCGCGCCGAAGGCCAGCACGCCGCCACCGAGCGGAACCGCGAGCAGGAGGAGAAGCTGGGCTGTCGTCATGGCCGAAGGTTCCGCAATGCGTGCCTCACGGCCCAATGTATGGCGCCACTCATGATCCAGCAAACCACCATGGCGATGAGCACGGGCGCGAAGTGCGGACGATCCGACAGGGCGGTCGAGATGAACGGCGCGAAACCGCCGACGGCGAAGATCGCGACGGCCAGGCCGTTGGCGTAGGTCGCCGAGAACTTGATCCGCTCGTTCGCCACGAGCGTGTCGCGCGCTTCGCTCTCCGCTTCCGACATCGAACCAGAGCCCCCGGCCGGCCGCGAGCTTAGCCGATACCGGCGACGCGGACCATGAGCCTGCCGGCCGCCTCACCGCCCCGTCACGGCCGCCTCGTCCGCCGCCCAGAGGTGCTGTGCCGCGTAGGCCCGGAACGGGCGCCACGCCTCCGCCCGGGCCAGGAGCTCCGCCGGGCTCGGCCGCCCGGTGCCGGTCTCCAGCGCCCGCAGCAGCCCGACATCGCCCACCGGCAGGGCGTCGGGCAGCTTGAGCGCCCGCATGGCGATGTACTGCGCGGTCCAGGGCCCGATCCCGCGGATCGCCGTGAAGCGGAGCAGAGCGGCCTCCAGCGACTCGGCCGGAGCGAACAGGTCCGGGTCGGCCAGCGCCGCCGCCGCGAGCGCCCGGATCGCCGCGCCGCGGGCGCGGGGCATGTTGAGCGCCCGGGCGACATCCGCCTCGACCAGATCCGCCGGCGCCGGGAAGACGTGGGTCAGGCCGCCCGACGGCTCCGCCAGCGGCGTCCCGAACGCCGCCACCAGCTTGCCCGCGAGGCCGATCGCGGCCGCCACCGACACCTGCTGGCCGAGGATCGCCCGGCAGCCGGTCTCGAACGGGTCCCAAGCCCCCGGCAGGCGCAGACCCGGCCGCGCGGCCACGAGCGGGGCCAGGATCGGATCCCCGGCGAGGCAGGCCGCGACGGCGCCGGGATCGGCGTCGCAGTCGAACAGGCGGCGCAGGCGCCCGGCGACCGCTTCGGCGTGCCCGGCCTCGACGCCGCGGAGCGTGACGCGCAGGCCGTCCGCGCCGGGGGCCACCGTCAGGAGGCCGTGCCGCCCCGCGACGCTGACGGTACGCGCGTAGGCCGCCGCGGGATCCGTCACCTCGACGCCCGGGATCGCCCGCTTGGCCAGGAAGGCGCGGATCGCCCCCCAGTCGTAGGGCGGCCGGACGGGCAGGCAGAGCTCGATCGCCTCCGCAAACACGAAGGGCGGCCTCTCGGCCGCCCCGCTGGTCGCGTCTCCGGACAGGTGATCCCGCCTCAGCCGCGCTGGTCGACCGGCACGTAGTCGCGCTGGGTCGGACCGACGTAGAGCTGGCGCGGACGGCCAATCTTCTGCGACGGGTCCTCGATCATCTCGGCCCACTGGGCGATCCAGCCGACCGTGCGGGCCACGGCGAACAGCACGGTGAACATGTCGGTCGGGAAGCCCATCGCCTTGAGGGTGATGCCCGAGTAGAAATCGATGTTCGGGTAGAGCTTCTTCTCGATGAAGTACTCGTCCTTGAGGGCGATCTGCTCCAGCTCCATGGCGACGTGCAGCAGCGGATCGTCGGTCTTCCCGAGCTCCTTCAGCACCTGGTGGGTGGTGCTCTGCATGATCCGGGCGCGCGGGTCGTAGTTCTTGTAGACCCGGTGGCCGAAGCCCATCAGGCGGAACGGGTCGTTCTTGTCCTTGGCCTTGGCGACGTACTTGCCGACGTTCTCCGGAGTGCCGATCTCCATCAGCATCTTCAGCGCCGCCTCGTTGGCGCCGCCATGGGCCGGGCCCCACAGGCAGGCGATGCCGGCCGCGATGCAGGCGAAGGGATTGGCGCCCGAAGAGCCGGCGAGCCGCACCGTCGAGGTCGAGGCGTTCTGCTCGTGGTCGGCGTGCAGGATGAAGATCTTGTCGAGCGCGCGGGCGAAGACCGGGTTCACCTCGTACTCCTCGCACGGCACCGCGTAGCACATGCGCAGGAAGTTCGACGTGTAGTCGAGGTCGTTCTTCGGGTACACGAACGGCTGACCGATCGAGTACTTGTAGGCCATCGCGGCGAGCGTCGGCATCTTGGCGATCATGCGGATCGACGCGATCAGCCGCTGGCTCTCGTCCGTGATGTCGGTGGAGTCGTGGTAGAAGGCCGAGAGGGCGCCCACCGAGGCGACCATGACGGCCATCGGGTGCGCGTCGCGGCGGAAGCCGGTGAAGAACCGGTTCATCTGGTCGTGCACCATGGTGTGGCGCGTGACCCGGTACTCGAAATCGGCCCGCTGGGCGGCGGTCGGCAGGGCGCCGAACAGCATCAGGTAGCAGGTCTCGAGGAAGTCGCCCTTCTCGGCGAGCTGCTCGATCGGGTAGCCGCGGTACAGCAGCACGCCCTCGTCGCCGTCGATGTAGGTGATCTTCGACTCGCAGGAGGCCGTCGAGGTGAAGCCCGGGTCGAAGGTGAAGGCGCCGGTCTGGGCGTAGAGCTTGCCGATATCGATCACGTCCGGCCCGATCGTGCCGGATTTCACCGGCAGTTCGATCGACTTGCCGTCCACGGTGATGGTGCTGGGTGCGCTCATGGATCGTGGACCCTTCTCTGGCGACGTGGCGGATGCCGGCCTCGGGCTGCCCGAGTCGGTCCCGGGGGCCTGAGCACACGCATTATGCTGCGGGTGCTCACAGCCATGGGTTACCCAAACGGCAGTGCAGCAGCAACGGGGTCGGTGACAACCCGCCCCCGACGCCAAGCGAATTCCGCCAACTGAATTCCACCCAACGCAATCCGGGCCGGGGCCCGCAGTTCCCGGTCCGCGCGCGGCAGTCTCAGCCCTGCGGCGCCTGATCCTCGAGGCGCGCCAGGGTTTCCTCCCGGCCGAGCACCGCCATCACGTCGAACAGGGGCGGGGAGGTGGTGCGGCCAGTCAGCGCCGCGCGCAGGGGCTGGGCGACCTGTCCGAGCTTGCAGCCGGCCGATTCCGCGTACTGGCGCACCGCGCCCTCGGTGGAGGCCGCGCTCCAGTCGGGCAGCGCCTCGAGCACCGGCCGCACGCCGGCGAGGCGGCCGCGCCCCTCGTCGGAGAGGAGGGCGCGGGCCTTGTCGTCCAGTGCCAGGGGCCGCTGGGCGTAGAGGTAGTAGGCGCTGTCGAGGAGCTCGATCAGCGTCTTGGCCCGCTCCTTCAGGCCTGGCATGGCTTGGATCAGCTTGTCCTTGAGGTCGGGCTGAAGCGGCGCCGACAGGCCGCGCTCCGGCCCGACATTCGGAAGGATGGTCTCGATCGCCGCGACGAGATCGGCATCGGCGCTGGTGCGGATATAGAGGCCGTTGAGGTTGGCGAGCTTGGCGAAGTCGAACCGCGCCGCGGAGCGACCGACCGCCCCGAGGTCGAAGGCCGCGACCATCTCCTCGGTGGAGAAGACCTCCTGGTCGCCGTGGCTCCAGCCGAGCCGCACGAGGTAGTTGCGCAGGGCCGCCGGCAGGTAGCCGAGATCGCGATAGGCCTCGACGCCGAGCGCCCCGTGGCGCTTCGAGAGCTTGGCCCCGTCCGCCCCGTGGATCAGCGGGATATGGGCCATCCGGGGGATGTCCCAACCCAGGGCGGAGAAGATCTGGCTCTGGCGCGCCGCGTTGGTGAGGTGGTCGTCGCCGCGGATGATCTGCGTGACGCCCATGTCGTGGTCGTCGACCACCACGGCGAGCATGTAGGTCGGCGTCCCGTCCGAGCGCAGGAGGACGAGGTCGTCGAGGTCCTTGTTGGCCCAGGTCACCCGGCCCTGGACGGCGTCCTCGACCACGGTCTCGCCCTCGGTCGGCGCGCGCAGGCGGATCACCGGCTTGACCCCGGCGGGCGCCTCGGACGGGTCGCGGTCGCGCCAGCGGCCGTCGTAGCGCGGGGCGCGCCCCTCCGCGCGGGCGGTCTCGCGCATCTGCGCGAGTTCCTCGGCGGTGGCGTAGCAGTGATAGGCGCGGCCCGCGGCCAGCAGCTCCTCGGCCACGGCGCGGTGGCGCTCGGCGCGGGCGAACTGGAAGACCACGTCGCCGTCCCAGTCGAGGCCGAGCCAGGACAGGCCGTCGAGGATCGCGTCGATCGCGCCCTTGGTGGAGCGCTCCCGGTCGGTATCCTCGATGCGCAGCAGCATCTTCCCGCCGGTGTGGCGGGCGTAGAGCCAGTTAAACAAGGCCGTGCGGGCCCCGCCGATGTGCAGGTAGCCGGTGGGCGAGGGGGCGAAGCGCGTGATGACGGCTGAGGACATCGGTCCGGTATGTTCCGGGGCTGGTCGCGGACGGAGCGCGACGGACGGCGAAGGGGCGGCGGAGCGGCGAGGGGCTCGACAGGGCGCCCGTAGCACGAAGAGCCGGCTGTAGCACGGGCCGGCGGATGCGTTAAGAATCGCCCGCAGAATCGCTCGACCCCGACGACAGGTCGCGCGGAGCGGGGCGGCGGCGATGCGGCGGATCGGCGCGAGGCGGGCGGGCGGCGCGGTGGCGCTGATCGGCCCGCGCGTCCGAGCCCTCCCGCCCGCCCTACCGGCGCTCCGCGGCTGGGTCGCCGCCGGTCTCGCCCGCGAGGCCGAGCAGCGCCGGCTGTTTCCCTGGCTGGCAGTGGCCTTCGGCGGCGGGATCCTGGTCTACTTCGCGGCGGCCGACGGCGCGCCGAGCCTGGCCGCGCCCCTGATCGCGGCCGCCCTCGCGCTGGCGCCGGTCCCCGTCCTCGGCGCGCGGCCGGCGGCCCTGGCGGCGGCGCTCGCGGTGGCGGCCGCGCTCCTCGGCTTCGCGGCGGCGACCTGGCGGGTCTCGCAGGTCGCCGCGCCGATCCTGACGCGCACCACGATCGGTCCGCTCGTCGGAACGGTCGAGGCCCTGGACGAGCGCGAGGTCGGCGCCCGGCTGGTGATCCGGGTGGAGAGCTTCGCCGGCCTCGCGCCCGAGGCGCGGCCCGCCCGGGTGCGGGTCTCGTTCCGCAAGACGCCGATCCCGCGCCCCGGGGACGTCGTCGCCGCCACGGCGCGGCTGCTGCCGCCCCCGGAGGCGGCCCGGCCCGGCGGCTACGACTTCGCCCGGGACGCCTACTTCCAGGGGATCGGCGCGGTGGGCTCGCTGGTCGGCGCGGTCACCGTCCGGGCGCCGTCCGAGCCGCCGCCGCTGGGCCTGCGGCTCGCCGCGGCACTGGACGCGGCCCGCAACGGGCTCACGCGCCGGATCGCGGAGGCCGCCGGCGGCCAGGCGGGCGCGGTGGCGGCGGCCCTGGTGACCGGCAAGCGCGGCCTCATCGGACCGGCGACCAACGACGCGCTCCGCGCCGCGGGCATCTACCACGTGGTCTCAATCATGCGAGTTGACTGGCAGAATTTGGTGGAATATCCGCTTCGCGACTTCAACCTCTCAGGTAGCTGCCGTCGCCGTCCCCCAGCACGCCCAACGCATGTCCGCCCGGTCCTCGGCCTCAAGCGTCGTGCGTAGGACCACGTGAGTCGCGAAAGCGAGACGTGTGAGGAAGTCCGCCGACGTCGCGAAAAGGGGGGCGCGGGCGCCCTACCGGGCGGATCGCGCGGGCACGCAGCGAGCGTCGGCGACCAGCTCGCCTGGCGCCGCCGCCCCGACGACGTCCGCGCACAAATCGGGCCGGCCCCCGCAGCAGTCTTCCAGAAGGTATCTCACCAAGCCGCCGAGGGCTTCCGGTACCGCCGTATAGATCACGCAATTCGACTGCCGCCGCGACCTGGCCAAACCCGCCTGCTCCAACTGTGCCAGGTGGAACGACATCGTGGAGGGCGTGCCGCCGACCTCCTTGGCGATGAGCCCTGCGGCGAGTCCCTCGGGATGGCTACGGAGCAACGCGCGCATGGCACGCAGCCGGGTGTCCTGAGCGAGGGCGAGCAGTACGGTTAAGGCCGCCTTGTCGTTTAGCATGGGTTCATGTTTCGATTGCTATCGAAATTGGAAGAGTTACAAACGGCGCAGCTTGATCGGTTTCGGTACGTTTCAGCATGAGCGACCAATTGCAAGGGGCCGTCGACATGGATGGCCGTGCGCCAGGGGGAGAATTACTTAGGAGTGACTTGGCAGGTCACCTCGCTGCTCCGCTGCGCGACTATTTCGGTCATATCGAGCGCGAACCGTTGCCCCTCGCGCTGGCCGAACTCGTCGCGCGGTTCGAGGCATCCTTCGCGCGACAGGGGCGGACCGTCGCCAACGAGTTCCGCGACGACCTGATCAGGGCCTTGCCGGCGCTGCGCACCTTCGCATTGTCGCTCGCCGGAGACGTGACCCGGGCCGACGACCTCGTGCAGGAGACCTTCGCCCGCGCCTGGGCGAAGTGGCACTACTTCACGCCCGGCACGAACTTCACCGCCTGGCTCTTCACGATCCTGCGCAACCAATTCTACTCGGAGACGAGGAAGAAGAAGCGCGAGGTCGAGGATGCCGAGGGCACCCTGGCCGGCAAGCTGGAAACCAGGGCCGACCAGGAGGACGCCAGCACCCTCAAGGTCGTCTGGGAGAAGATCGGCAGACTGCCGGAGGGGCAGCGGCAAGCCCTGCTGCTCGTCGGGGCGGAGGGCCGAACCTACGAGGAGGCCGCGACCCTGTTGGGCTGCCAGGTCGGCACCGTCAAAAGCCGCGTGAGCCGTGCCCGGGCACTGCTCGTCGAGCAGCTCGGCATGGGGGAACAGGGACAGCCGGCCTGAACGGCGACCGCGAACGGTCGACGTCGCAGGCGGCTCGAAGAGGTTTGATCCCGATATTGCAGGCGAAGACACGCGTCACCGGGTCGGTGCGTGCGTCGTCGCGTGCGTGGCAAGGCCGGGCGGCAGCAACGTCGGGCCGTGTCCAGGCTATGGCCTCAGGCTGCCAAGCGCTCGACGAAGGTGCCGCGAAGCTTGCCGGCCGTCTCACCGTGGGCGGTGCGGCAACTGTCCGGCACGTCATCGTCGGACGTCCACCGGCATTCCAGGCGGCCGCTCACCGGGTCGATGGACCACCGGGCGCGCAGGTTGCCGCGCCGGGCCGGAGCCAGCGTGGACGGGGTGATGGATCGCGGGGCGACGAAGCCGTTCCGCAGGTCCGCGGCGACGGCGCGCGCACGGGCGAGAGCGCGGATCGAGACGATCATGTTCATGGTGCACCTCTTGTGGTCCGGCCGTCCGAGCGGCCGGTTCCCGGAGGTGCGCCGGGTCAGGCGTCCAAGCGGGAAACGGTCGGCGCGAACGGCGCGGACAATCGACTGTGACTGTCGCTTGGCATGGGGGTTCAGGATTCCTGAATGTGAGATGCGCGGAGCCGATCAGGGCTTTGCCGGGCCCCGACGCGTTGGCACCGGACCCTCGCGCAGTCAAGCACCGACATGCCTCGCCGCGGTGCGTTCACGCGAGTGTGCGGACATCTCGGCTGAAGCCCCAGACCGTGACGCCGCAGCAACCACTTGCGCATCGGCTGACCGGCAGGACCCCTCGTCTCCCGGGTACGAACCGCCATCGAGGCTCAACGTCGAATTATCACCCACGAGGGTCCGGCATGGCCGCCAGTCCGGGCGGTCGGGGCAGTGAACGCAAATTTAGTGGACGTCGATGCCCGCGACACCCTACTCTAGAATCATTCTAGACTGAGTTGCCGGGGGCGGCCTTGCTTTTAACGATGGAACCGCGGTCCGCGGCCGCAGACGGCGACCGGGGCTCCCGCGATCACCGTGGAGCGGCTCCCGGAAGCGCGACGGCCGACGTCCGCTACCGGACATCCATATCGCGCGCAATACGACTGCCGGCGGTTGTCTTGGGCGTCGTCTGCTTGATGGGCGGGGGCGTCTGGTCGATGCGCGATACGCTGCTCCCCTCGACTGAGGCGGTCATTCGCCCCTACCTCGTTCGGATGGGGTTCGCGGCGGAGGCCGCCCCTGAGGCGTCGACGCGGTCGAGCGACCAGGCCGAAGGCGCGACCCAGGTCGATCCGAACGTGGTGATCCTCGATGCCGCCGGCCAGGCAAGTCTCCGGCTCGCTTCGGGGCAGGCGACGACCCGCCGGCTCCTTCAGCCGGTGCGGGCGCCGGGGACGGTCGCCTTCGACGAGCGTCGCGTCGCGCACGTGAAGCCGCGCACGCCGGGCCGGGTGACGAGCCTCGCGGTTCAACCCGGCGACGCCGTCCGGGCCGGACAGACGCTTGCGACCCTCGACGCGGCGGGCGTCCTCGACGCGCGCAACGGCCTTTCCGAGGCGAAGGCGAGCCTCGCCGAGGCGCAGGCGACCGAGGCGGTCGCCGAGACGAACCTGAAGCGCGGGCTCGATCTCCTGAAGGTCGGCGGCGTCGCGCAGTCGGAGGCGGACCGCCGCAGGGTCGATCTCGCCAAGGCCCATGCGGCGACGCTTTCGGCCCAGTCGAAGGTCGAGTTGTTCACCGCCCAGTACGAGCGCCTCGCCCCGGAAGCCGGGGCCGCCCCGGGCACCAGCGCCATCGTCGCGCCCCTCGACGGCGTCGTGACGACCGCGGGCATCACCCTGGGCGAGGTGGTCGATACCGGCCGGGATGCCTTCACGGTGGCGGATCCGTCACGGGTGCAGGTGCTGGCGAGCCTCTACGGCAGCGACATGACCGCGGTGAAAGCCGGCGACGCCGCGTCCGTGAGGGCGGCTCCCGGCCGTCCCCGCCTCGACGGCCGGGTCCGATCCGTGAACGCCGCGGTCGACCCCGCCAGCAACACGGCACCCGCGCGGATCGAGATCGACAACTCGGCGGGCCTGCTGCGCGCCAACATGTTCGTCTCGGTCGAGATCGCCGCCGACCTCAACCGGGAGGGGGTGACCATACCGGCCTCCGCCGTCCAGCAGACGCAAGACGGTCCCATCGCCTTCGTGCGCACGGGGGAGGAGCGTTTCGAGAGGCGGACGCTGACCCTCGGACTGCAGAGGCCCGACTGGGTCGAGGTGGTCGATGGCGTCACCGAGGGCGAGACCGTGGCGACCGACGGCAGCTTCGGCCTCAAGGCCATCCTCATGCGCGGCCTCCTGGGCTCGACGGATTGATCCGATGTCGGCTTGGTTTTCCCTCCTGATCCGCCGCCGCTGGCTCGTCCTCGCGGTCGCGTTGGCCGGCGCGGCCGGCGGCCTCGCCAACCTGCGGGGCCTGTCCGTCGACGCGGTGCCCGACATCTCGCCCAAGCAGGTGATGATCCTCACGCAGTCGCCGGGCCTCGGGCCGCTTGAGGTCGAGCGCCTGGTCAGCTTCCCCGTGGAAAACGCGATGGCGGGCGCGCCGGGGCTCACCGGCATCCGCTCGACGTCGAGGGCCGGCGTCTCCGCCGTCTACGTCACCTTCGACGACGGCGTTCCCGTCACGGAAGCTCGCGCGCAGGTGTTCCAGCGGCTGCCCGCGGCCAAGGCCATGATGCCGGCAGGCGTCGGCGACCCGCAGATGGGTCCGATGGCGACGGGGCTCGGGGAGATCTACCAGTTCGAGCTGCGCGGTCCCGCATACTCGCCGATGGAGCTTAAGCGTATCCTGCAATGGACCGTCGCGCCCCGGTTGAAGCTGACGCCCGGCATCGCCGACGTGAACATCTACGGCGGACAGTTGCCGACCTACGAGGCGCGCGTCTCCTCCGACGCGCTCCGACGCTACGGCATCACGCTGGGGCAGGTCTACGCCGCGTTGTCCGAGAACAACCTGGCGCGCGGCGGTGCCTACATCGAGCACAACGACCAGCAGCAGACGATCCGCGGCCTCGGCCTCGCCAAGGGCCCCTCGGACATCGCCGGCATCGTGGTGGCCACCAATGCTGGCGGCCTGCCGGTCACCGTCGCGGACCTCGGCGAGGTCGTCGAGGCGCCGAAGGTCCGCCTGGGCGCGGTCAGCCACGACGCCGGCGGCGAGACGGTGGTCGGCATCGCCATGATGCAGCAGGGCGAGAACGCCAGCGCCGTGGTGGAGAGGGTGAAGGCCACCGTCGAGGAACTGAGCCCCCAACTTCCGCCGGGCGTCGAGATCAAGCCCTATTACGACCGGTCGACCCTCGTCGAGCGGACGATCCGCACGGTCGAGCACAACCTCGTCGAGGGCGCCGCGCTCGTCGTTGCGGTCCTGCTCCTCCTGCTCGGCAACCTGCGAGCCGGGCTCGTCGTCGCGGCCGCCATACCGCTCTCCATGCTGATGGCGTTCGCGGGCATGCGTTTCCTCGGGCTGTCGGGCAACCTGATGAGCCTCGGCGCCATCGACTTCGGCCTGATCGTCGACGGCGCCGTGGTGATGGTCGAGAACGTGTTGCGCGCCCGCGGCGAGCATCCGGACCGGCCGCCCTTCGAGGTGATCCGCGACGCCGCCGCCGAGGTGGCGAAGCCCATCCTCTTCGCGGTGGCCATCATCATGCTCGTGTACGTGCCGGTGCTCGCCCTCGAAGGTGTGGCCGGGAAGATGTTCCGCCCGATGGCGGTGACCGTGATCCTGGCGCTCGCCGGCTCCCTCGTCCTCACCATGACGCTGATGCCCGCGCTCGCGGCGATCATGCTCTCGGGCAGCGGCGTCGGCGAGCGGGAGACCCGGTTGGTCCGTGCGATGCGCGCGACCTACGAGCCGGTGCTCCGGGTCGCCGAGCGGCGGTCGGGCGTCACGGTGCTCGTAACCCTTGTCCTCTTCGCGGGAAGCTGCCTGCTGGCGACCCGGCTAGGGGGGGAGTTCCTGCCGAAGCTCTCCGAGGGCTCCATCGTCGTCACCTCGGAGAAGCTGCCGGGCATCAACCTCGACGCGTCCCTCATGGCGGTCAACCGGATCGAGTCGGTGCTGAAGTCCTTTCCGGAAGTGAAGCGCGTCGTGTCGCTCACCGGCAGCGCCGAGATCCCCACCGACCCGATGGGCGTGGAATCGACCGACAGCTTCATCGCGTTGACCGACCCCTCGACGTGGACCACGGCGGAGACGCAGGAGGGGCTCGTGGCGGCCTTCGAAGCGCGCCTGCGGGCGAAGGTGCCGGGGGTGGCGTATTCCTTCTCGCAGCCGATCCAGATGCGGATGGACGACCTGTTGGAGGGCGTGCGCGGCGACGTGGCCATCAGCCTCTACGGCGACGATCTCGAAGTCCTCAAGGACAGGGCCGACGCCATCGTGCGCGCCGTCTCCGGCGTCCGCGGGGCCGCCGACGTGAAGGCCGAGGCGCAGGCCGGGATGCCGGCCGTGACCATCCAGGTCGACCGCGCCGCGGCGGCTCGCTACGGCGTCAGCGCGAGCGACATCCTCGACGTGGTCGAAGCGGTCGGAGGACGCTCGTCCGGGATGGTCTACCGCGAGGACAACGCCATCACCGACATCGTGGTGAGGCTCGACGCCGGCGACCGCGGCGACGTCGGGCGGATACGCTCCCTGCCCGTCGGTCGCGCGGGCCGGCCGCTCGTTCCGCTGTCCGAGGTCGCGACCGTCGAGGCCGGGACCGGGCCGGCGCAGATCAGCCGCGAGCGCCTTCAGCGCCGCATCTCCGTCCAGGCCAACGTCCGGGGCCGCGACGTCCAGGGCTTCGTCGCGGAGGCGCGGGAAGCCGTCAGGAGCCAGGTGTCCCTGCCGCCGCGCTACGCCCTCCGATGGAGCGGGCAATTCCAGAACCTGCAGGAGGCCACCTCACGTCTCTCGGTGGTGGTTCCCGCCGCGATGGCGGCGATCCTGCTGCTGCTGGTCGTCATGTTCGGCGATCTGCGGATCGCGGGCTTGATCTTCCTCAACGTGCCGGTGGCGGCGACGGGGGGCATCGTCGCGCTCTACCTCCGCGGATTACCCTTCTCGGTCTCGGCCGCCGTTGGGTTCATCGCCACCTTCGGCATCGCGGTGCTGAACGGCGTGGTCCTGGCGAGCTACATCCGCGACCTGGAACGCTCGGGCCTCTCGCCGGAGGCGGCTGCGATGCAAGCCGCGAGGATGCGGCTCCGCCCGGTCATGACCACCGCCCTGGTCGCGACGCTCGGGTTCCTGCCGATGGCGCTGTCGACCAGCGCGGGCGCCGAGGTGCAACGTCCCCTGGCGACGGTCGTGATCGGCGGCCTGCTCACCGCGACGCTGCTGACGCTCGTGGTGCTGCCCGCGGTCTACCCCTTCGTTTCCAAACTGCGTTGGCCGGGCGCCAAGGCGGTCGCGAAGGAAGGACGGTCACCGCTTCCCGCAGGTCGGGTCAGCGTCGATGCGTGACCGAAGACTTTCATTCGTGGCGGGGCTGATCCTGGTCTGCGGCATGGTCGCGCCCGCGGCGTCGCGAACATTCGCCTGCCCGGACTTCCTGCGCATGCACGGCTTCCTCAGGCAAGCGACGGCGGCCTGCCGGTTCTCGGCGTTCAATCCCGCCATCGTCGAGCAGGCGCGCGAATGTTTCGAGGAGGTCGGATCCAGCATCGGCGCGACGGAAATCTACTCCGGCGCGGCGCAGTTCGACCGGCTGGCCGCCTATAGGAACCTGGATGCCGTATGCGCGGGGCTCTCAACCAAGTTTCCGACGGTCGTACGTCCGTGACCGCCGGACGCCGCGTCTCCCAACGTCCGACCAGCCTGCCGCAACCGGTCGACGCCTGCCGCCCGATCCCCGAACCTCGTTCGAACGGCCGGCCGACAAGATCTTCAAACCGACGAAAACTCCGGAGATGGGTTGCACATGATCCGTACCATGTTCGCGATGCTCGCCACCGTGGCCGGGCTTTCCGCCGCCCTGGGCCAGCAACCCGCCGCGTCGCCCGACGCGCCCGCATCCTTCGTCGAACCGACGGACGCGGCGCATCGGCACTGCTCCGGCTCGTGCTTGAAGACCGGCGCCCTGCAATGGTTCTGCCGCCCCGACCAATCCTGCTCGCTCGATTGCGGCAGCGCGCCCCCGAAGATGCACTGCCACGACCCGAAGCGGTGATCGGACGGCACTGCGGACCAGCCTCCCGATGCCGGCAGTGACGGCCATCGCAAGGACGTCCGCAAAAGCCGGCTGAGGCGGGCCCGGAACTTCCTCGATGAGCCCCTCACGCGCGATGCTGCTTCGCTCGCCTTCGCAGGGTCGTAGATGATGGCAAGACGGTTTGACCGTGCGACGAACCGCTGGCTGCCTATGACTGCGGTCGCCGTTGCTCCGTCCGGGAATGAGATCCCTGACCGTGGCGACGGCAACGGCATCGGTGGAGGCCGGCGGGTCCTGGTAGCTCGGGATACGAACACGACCCGCCGACTTCAGTGCGTGATCACTACGGCTTGGTGGCCGGCGCGGGGTTGGTCGTCGCCGGAGGAGGCGCGGGGTTCGCCGGCGCCGTGGCGGCAGGGGGCGGGGGAGGCGGAGGCACGGTGTTCTCGGCCTTCTTCTCGTCCTTGCAGGCCGCGAGCGCGAGCATGCCGACGAGCGGCAGCAGGTAGCGAATACGCATGGGCGTTCCTCCGGTTTGGCCATTGTAGGCGGCCAGGAACGTTAACCGGGCGCGGTTCGATCCGGCGCGCCGCAGTCCCGGCCGTCCACCAGTGCCCGTTCATGAGCGGAATGGCTGCGGCGAACGACAATAATCGCTTCGACTTCAAGAGCAGACCGGCGACGCAAGACGGGTTTTGCCGACGCGGCTGAATGCACCGTTTCCACAAATCGGTCGCACCCGGGGCTTCACCGGACAACTGCCTCGCGGGACGCCATCGAGCGATCACATGGTGGTGCTTCGCTCCGAACCGTCCTTCCGCTCCCCTATCTTCATCGCGACATCGAAGGGACGGTCGAGAATGCGACAGGTGAAGGTCAGGCTGATGGAGCCGGGTCTGCGCCCCCGGCGGACGCGTTTGGAAATCCCCGGTTGGGCGGGCGATCCCGAGCCCCGCACGGACGGCTCGCAGGAATATGCTTGGCATTGCATCCCCTTCTCGGAGGCGGCCAAAGGCGGGATCGAGCTGTTCTACCCCTACGACGCCGAGTTGCGCGTGAGTACCCGGGACGGAAAGCTGGTCTTCGAAGGCGACTTCGCCGAGCCCGGCGGCCCGGGGCCGCAACGGCCGCCGTTCCGGAGCTTCGGCGACGCCTACTACACCTATCAGATCCTCATCGACCTGAAGGTGGAGGAAGGCTGGGCGATCAAGACCGAGACCCACCCGCGCTTCTACACCGACCGGACCGGGACCGTACCGGTCGCCGTGCCGGCCCTCATCCGGCACTGGTGGCCGATGATGTACTTTATGGTCTTCAAGTCCCCGGACGAGGGCCGCACCCACGTGTTCCGGAAGGACGAGCCCTTCATGCAGGTCACCGTCGTCCCGGCCGACGACGACTTCGAACTGGTGGCCATGTCCGAGGAGGAGGCCGCCGAGCGCGAACTCCAATCGCGCCGCATCTACGCCAGCCGCGAGACGTTGGCGGCCGATTCCCAATGGACGTCGGCAACAAACACCGTCTTCGACGGCACCTATCGGCGCATACTGGGCGCCGCCAAGAGCCAACGGTGAGGTCGGACGGGGCGGGGACGTTCGCCCCGCCGCGTCGGGCTCAATACCCGTAGGGCACGAAGTAGCCGTGATGGTGATGGTGGTGATGATGATGATGGTACCGCCGGTAGTACCGGTGGTGATGATGGTGATGATGATAGTACGGCTCGTAGAAACCGTGATGATGGTGGTGGTGGTGATGGTAGTAGTAATACTGCGCCTGCTGGACCGTCGCCTCGCCCTCGGAGGCGGCCGGTAGCGGTTCGGCCTTCGCTTCGGCCTCGTCGGCCTCCCTGAGGAGCGCCACCGCATCGGGGATTGGCTTGAGCAGGTCGGCGTAGCTCTCGGCCTGCATGGCGGCGGTCAGCCCTGTCGGAGCGGGCATGGCGGCCTGCGCCGGGTCGGCGGCGGAGAGCAGGGTGACGGCCCCGATCAGGCCAGCGACTGTCTTGTCCATCGACGGGATCCTTCCTTGTACGCCGCTTCCGTCCTCGGAGAAGCGCGGACCGAAGCGCCGCCAAAAACACCACCCGCCGGAAAGCCGTTCCGGTTAAGCCAGGGCCAGGCCATCACTTCTCCGGGATGAGCGCCGAAGTCCTCGCTTCCGTTCGTTTGACCGGCGCCGATACGTCGTGAGACGAAGTTCAGTCGGTTTCCTTCGCAGCCTTAGTTGCCGCGTCCGGCGCAATTACGACATTGCATCGTTCCCAAAGCCATACGGCCTGGGCCTGCCGTTCTTCGACGAGACGGCGATGGCGGGACGGTGGCGGGGGCCTTGCTGATCCAACTTGCGGACATCCGCGCAGGCTGGGCCCAGCGATTCGTGGTGTCACCGGACGCGCAGGCATCCTTCGTCGAGCCGACCGACGCGGCCCACCGGCATTGCTCGGGCTCCTGCCGGAGAACCGGCGCCCTGCGGTGGTTCTCCGGCCCGACCAGACTGCTCGCTCGATTGCGCGACCGCACCGCCGAAGATGTACTGCCACGTTCCGAAGCGGTAGTCAGACGGCCTTGCCGACCAGACTGCCGATGCCCGCCGTGACGGCCATGGCCAGCACGCCCCAGAACGTCACCCGCGCCGTGGCCCGGGCGATGGGTGCGCCGCCCGCCTTCGCGCCGAGCGCGCCCAACACGGCCAGGAACACCAGCGAGGCCCCGGACACGGTGTAGACCGCGAGGTTGCCGGGCGAGAGCGCCGCCGTCGCCAGGGGCAACGCCGCGCCGGCCGAGAAGGTCGCCGCCGAGGTCAGCGCCGCCTGGACCGGCCGGGCCGCCGTCACCTCGGAGATGCCGAGTTCGTCACGGGCGTGGGCGCCGAGCGCGTCCTTGGCCATCAGTTGCTCGGCGACCTGAAGGGCGAGGGAATGGTCGAGGCCGCGGTCGACGTAGATCCGCGCCAGTTCCTCCCGCTCGGCGCCCGGGTCGTCGGCAAGTTCCTGGCGTTCGCGGGCGAGGTCGGCCTGTTCGGTGTCGGCCTGGGAACTGACCGAGACGTACTCGCCCGCCGCCATCGACATCGCGCCCGCCACGAGGCCGGCGCTCCCGGCGACGAGGATCTCGCCGGTATTGGCGGCGGAGGCCGCCACGCCGACGATCAGGCTGGCGGTGGAGACGAGGCCGTCGTTCGCGCCGAGGACGGCGGCGCGCAGCCAGCCGATGCGGTCGATGAGGTGACGCTCACGGTGGACGGGTCGCATGGTCGTCAGGATCTCCGGGGCAGCATGCGACGCAGGACGGCGTCATGCCAGAGGTAGTGGTGCACGAGGGCGGCGACCGCGTGGAACAGGGCCAGGGCCATCAGGATGTTGGCGGCGAGCCCGTGCCAGTGCGTCAGGGACCGCCGCCATTCCGGGTCGCCGAGTTGCGGCAAGCTCACCGGACCGAGGGAGACGCCGCGCACGAAGGCGTTGGCGATGCCCAGGCCGACGATGACGATCAGCAGGACGTACAGCGCGGCGTGGGTCGCCTTGGCCAAGCGATGGAGGGGGCCGGGATCCTCGACCGGCAGGTCGCGACCCCTCGTCCGACGCCAGACGAGGAAGGCGACGACGAGGCCGGTGAGAAGGAAGCCCAGGTCGAAATGGGCAGACCAGATGCCGGAGCGCAGGGCGCCCTTGGGGACAAGGTCTTCGAGGAAAGTCCCGACCAGCCACAAGCCGAGCACGAGCACGGCGGTCAGCCAATGCAGCGCGATGGTGCCGCCGTCGTATCGCGCCGCCTGGCGCGTCATGTCCCCACGTGCCGTCATGGTCGAGGTCCTGCCTAAGCCGGTGATGCTGCGGTGTGATGACGGTCGCGGACCGCCGAGCCCGCCGGGGCGATGGCTCGCCTGCCCTTGGCGCTGAGAAACCAAAGGCCCTCGGGGTCCCGGCTCGACAGTCGCGGCCGGATCAGCCCGCGCTCGCGCAGGGACCGGACGGTGCGCATCTCCCACGGCTTGGGCGAGACGAGCGGCCCCTCCCGGTCGAGCCGGAGGAGCATGGCCCGCTGACCGGGCGTGAGGAGAGGCGGGGGAGCGGTTCGATCCCGAGGCTGCATAGCCTTTTTAGAACTACTATAAACTATTTGCGGGTCAAGGGCGCCCCCGCGCCTGGCTGCGGGGGCGCATCGCCTCAAGGCTTGGCGGGCGCCTGGCCCGGAGCCTTCTGGCCCTGCAGGTCGACCGGCTTGTTGTCGTTGAGATCCCAGCCGGTGTTCGGGTCGGTCTGCGTCCGCTGGAGTTGGGCCCGCATCTGCCACTGGTACTTGGCGATGCCGTGCTCGACCTCCTGCAGGAGGTTCGAGGTGGTCGGATCGACGTCCTCCGTCGTCTTGATGGCCGCGTGCACCTCTTCGCCGACACGCTTGTAGGCGTTGGTGAACCATACGAGGATCTGCGCGTCGTCGAGAAAGCCGCCGGGGATCTCGGGCACGCCCGAGGTCTTCACGATGGTGTTGGCGCGCCCGTCCGCCGAGACGCCGATGGCCAGCAGCCGCTCGGCGATGGTGTCGGCGTACTTCGACAATCCCTCGTAGTGCTCCTGCAGCAGGAGGTGCAGCGGGTAGTACAGGGTGCCGGACGCGTTCCAGTGGGCCTGCTTCGTCTGCAACTGAAGCTGCTGCAACTCGGTCAAGGTCTGCTGGAGGGCGGCGACGTCCTTCCTCATCCCGTCCTCGCCGGCGCCGAGGTCGATCACCGGCTGGCGGCTGACCTCGTTCGTCGGGAACGCGCCGGTCGGCTGGCGGCTCGTCACCTGGGTCTGCGAGGACTGGCGCACCCCGTCGGTCTTCTGGTCGGACGACTGCGAGCCCGACGGCGGCGTGGCGGTAGTTTCCTGGGCGACCTGCATGCGCGCCAGGATCTGGGTGGCGGAGGGGGCTGCGGCCTTTGTGGAACCGGCGGCCGTGGCGGCCTCGCGGGCCAGGGCCGGAGAGAGCGCCGTCGAGGCCAGCAGGAGCGCGGCCGCCACGGCGTAAATCGAACGGGTCATCTAAAACCTTGGGAAGACTGCTTCGAGGACGACCGGCACGCCCGCAGGCGGTCGGCAGACCTCAGCAAGGACAACCAGGGCGTTCTTCCCGTTCCGGTGTGAACCCGAATTTACGAACCGGTGATCCCCGCATCGCTTGCCACCGGGGACGGTCCGGGGCACGGGTCGGCGATGCCTTCGGAGCGCTTTCGGGGGTCCGTTCGTTGCTTGGCCTTGTCCCGGCGAGTGCTGCCGGGCGGCTGCGGCTTCTTGAGGGGGGATCGAACCGGTGACGGCCACTCTGCGCTACGAGGTGCGGCTGGCGACCCGCGACGGACGTCGGGTCCTCACGGCGCGCGCGGAACGCGAAGTCGCGCTGATGGCCGAGTCGGTCATCAGGCGCTACGGCGACGATGTCCTCGACGTGGGTTTCTCGGTCGCGACCCCAGACCAGGCGGCGAGCCGGCGGATCGCCCTCTACCTCTCGACGCTTGTCCACGAACTCGACCCGGCTTGACGCCGTACCCCGTCTCGGGTCCGACGCCCTGCTACGGCGGCGCCACGCGCAGAAGCTCTTCCAGCGCCCGGGTGGTCGCGGCCTCCTCGACCGGCTTCACCAGCCAAGGCGCCGTCGCGTGCCGGACCGGCCGCATTCTCGGATCGCTGCCGGTCGTGAACAGGAACGGCACGCCGACCGAGGCGAGAGCATCGGCGACCGGGAAAACGAGACCGTCGCGAAGATCCACATCCAGGACCGCGGCGTCAGGCCGGCCGTCATGGAGAAGATGCAACGCCGCACTGGCCGACGGCACCGGACCGAGCACCGTGGCACCGGCGGCCTCAAGCGTCCGTTTGACGAGATGTGCACGATAGTAGTCGTCCTCGACGACGAGGATGCTTCGGCCGGCCAAAGCTGTCATCGGCAAAGCTCCGCTCGCCCTGGTCCGATTTCTGGGCAGACCGGAAGATCGTCGCCACCAACCAGATTAGTAGAGGAAGTGAATTTCGCCCGATGTTCGTCCGCGAACCGAAGTTCGGCGGGGTGGCGACAAAGATCGCATACCTTCGGCACGCGACGGTCCTTACGAACCTGCCGACGGCCCCCGGAATGGTCGCGGTCCAGCGTCCAGGCAGGCAACTATCGTCCGCCGTTGCAGAGCAGTTGCGGGGGCGCGGTCGAGCAGCTCAGGGCGCAGGACTGCGCGGGACCGCAAAACCATTGCAGGCTTCCGCTCTTCAGGCATGCACCGCCGCAGGTCCGGTGGAGGGCATCGACCGGTTTGACGAGGGAAGCGGGGACGAGAAGCTGTGTCTTGGAGGGCCGGGCGATGGCCGGGGCCGCAACCGACGCGATGGCGAGTAGCCCCAGAATGGCCCGCCTCATAGTCTTGTTCATCCTTCGCCGATCCAATGGATCACAGCAAGGCGGCCATGGCCGGACCCGTTCCCGGATGAATTGAAATTTAGGGATACTGCCGGATACAGGAACACTACCTTTAAGGCCGCCTCGTCCGCTTATCGTTCGGCGAGAATGACGGCGACCGGCATTCCCTCGTCGGCAATGGCGGTCGTCATCCAGAGGTTAAAGCCCGGGAACGGTCGCGTCCCCGGGCGGCCGGATCATGCCTTGCCGGTGACCTTGTCGGCGACGTGCTTGGCGCCGTCCTTGACGTCCCCGGTCGCCTTTTGGGCCTCGCCCTTGAGTTCCTGGGCGTGGCCCTCGGCCTTCAGCTTGTCGTTGCCCGTCGCGTTGCCGATGCCCTGCTTCACGTTGCCGACGGCCTCGTTGGCCAAGCCCTTGATCTTGTCGGTGGTGCTGCTCATGGCGGTTCTCCATCGCGGCCGGATCGGTCACGGGAACGTCGAACGGCCTCGGATCGCAGGTCGTTCCCCGGGGACGGTCACGTCTCAGGCATCGAAGGTTTGCCCGCAGGGCGAGGGTGGAGGATGACGTGACGCTGTCGCGGTTCGGGGCCGTCGCCACCTTCCAGGTGACGTTCACGGAGTTGTTCATCGCCGCCACCGTGATCGCGACGGCGGCCTATCGGTTCGGTTGGCGCAGCGTCGCGTTCGGGTCGTTCCTGGGGGCGGCCGGCGTCGCGGTCCTGGCGGCCCTGTTGCAGGTCGCCGCCTACCGGATCGCCTTGCACTGGCTGGACTGGATCTCCGCCCTGCTGCTGCTCGGGTTCGGCCTGTACCTCGCCTACGAGTTCCTCACGGGCCTGGGCGAGCGACACGGCCCGGACGTTGGACCCCATGGCGCCGGCTGGGACCTGCCGGTCAATGCCGGAGGGGTCGGCGTCGCGGCCTGGGCCTTGGCGGCGGAGGGGCTGGAGATCCTGGTGGTCTGGCTCGGCGTCTCGCTGCGCGAGGGGCCGGCGACCGCGACCACCGGTGTCGGGGCGGGGCTGGCCGTCGTCGCCCTGCTGGGCTTGCTGCTGAGGAGCGCCCGCATCTTCCGGCGCGTGCCCCCCTACGTGTTGGATGGCATCGCCGCGGTGATGGTCACCGGCTACGGAGTCTACTTCCTGTGGCTCGCCTATTCCGGTGCGGCCTAGCGTGACGTCGGTGAGGCCGCCGCCGGTTCCGCTCGTCGGCGCGGCCATCCGTGCGGCTCGCGATGCCGGCCCGGAGGTTCCTCGTAGGAAGCCTCGGCGTCGGCTTCAGTGATGGACATGCCCCATCTCCGCCTGTGCCCGTTCCGAACCCTGATCGGGATGGGCGGGATCATAGACCTGCACCACCGACATCATGCCTCCGTCCTCGTGTTCGAGGATGTGGCAGTGGAAGACGAAGAACCCGATCTGCTGGCGCGCATGGAAGGGGATGGTGACGAAGACCCGACCCGGCCGACCGTCGTCGGCGGCCGGGGGGACCGGAAGCGTATCGTGCCAGACGTCGACGCCGGCATTCGGGGTCGCCCCCTGCGCCTCGGGCACGTAGCCGGCGATGATGTTCGTAGGGTCCTGGATGGAGAGCGGCCCTTGCGGGACCCCCGTGTCCGAAGCCTCGGAGAGACGGAACTTGCCCTGGTGGATGTGGAAGTTGTGCAGTTCCTTGGTCGTGTTGATGAGCTCCCAAACCTCCTGCTCCCCGTAGCGTGCGCAGACGTGGGGAATGGACTGCGGGGCGGCCATCGCCTCGTGGGGGAACACGCTCGGCTTGACGGTCGTGTGTGCCGGATCGATGGGCGTCCCGTCCCCGGCGACGACCTCGCTGCCGAGGCGGAATTCCTTGCCGTCCTCGCTGTTCGCGAACGTGATCCGGCGCCTGGCGGCCTGGCCCGGCGGCAGCACGATGCAGTTCTCCGGGGCCGCCGCGGCGGTCGGCGACATTCGGGCTTTCGCTAGGGGGGACGCGCCGCCGTTGCGGGGCAGGACGATTTCGGGCAGGCGCCCGGCCGCCGGCGCGAATGCCGCGTGCATCCGAGGTGTCGCCGCCATGGGAGCCGGCGCCTCGATGCGCATGAGGTCGATGCGCGGCCACGGATCGCCGGCGGACCCGGTGGTGATCCCGGCCGTTCGCAACGTCATGGTGCCCGCACCGGGTCTGGGCGCCGGCAGGAAGATCTCGGCGCGTCCGGCCGGCATGAGAAGCAGCGACTTCAACTGCACGCCGACCTTGAGGCCGGCCCCGCCGGCCGGCACGGTTCCGGCTATCAGGCCGTCGACCGTGACGACGTCCATGGCCTTCGGTTCGTCCGGCGCGGCGTCGTCGCTGATCTGCAGCAGATAGCTGACGTTGGCGCTGAGGTTCGCGATGCGCAGGAGTTGATTGCGCCCGGCGACCATTCGGTCCGTCGGGAAGGCTTGGCCGTTCACGGTGAACATCCACACGGTCGAGGTCGGCGGCGCCGACCCCTTGTCGGGAGCGAAGCAGAAGCCGGGGATCGCGGTGGACGGGGTGTCCGGCGGGTTCTTCGACGATGGATTTGACTGGGAGGGGCAGGCGCCGGGTGAGTAGGCATCCCCCTTGAGCCATTGCGCGACGGCCCCGGCGCTGGTCGGCTTGTCCGGCGTCGCGTCCGCGCCGACGCGAAGCTGGATGTCGCGTAGCGCGACGTAGCGGACATCGGTCCGGTCGAGGGCGGCCTTGGCCGCGGGGTTCAACCCGGGGGTCGCCTTCAGGTCCGCCAGCGTGTCGCCCACTTGCAGCAGGCCGGATTGCCCGGCCATCACATCGATCCTGGCCTTGCCGTGCACGTGGGCGTGGAACCAGTTCAAGCCGCTCGGATAGGGATGGTCCGGGCCCCCGCCCCAGAACAAGGCGCCCGGCAGCTTCGCCGGGATCGTGATGGCGAACTTGGCGGTCTTACCGGGTTGATCCTCGACGTAGACGGAGTCGCCGTAGGGCGGGCACCGGCGCGGCGGAACGATGAGCCCGTGCGTGTGCAGGTTGATGCCGCTGTCCGGAGCGGTGGGATCGGCGAATTCGTTGGTCAGGTCGAACCGAAGCGTGTCGCCGGGCTGCGCCGTCACCAGGAACGGCCGGTACAGGTTCTCCTTCCCCGCGCTGTAGCCGGGAAGCGTGACTTTGTACGGACCGACGTCGTCCCGGAGCGCGTTGCGGACGTATAGGTGTGCCTTGACCCGCGATCCGAACGGTCCCGGCGCCGGGCATCCGGCCCCGGTCGGCGGCGTGGAGGCCACGGCAGCGCCCGACAGCGGGCGTGGCGGCTGGAGATCGGCTCCCCGGGAGAGCGATGGCGCGACCGCCGACACGAGCGTCGCAACCAAGAGGATCGGAACGCGCATCGACGGTCCTTCTCTCATTTGGTCGGCCCGAAAGTCGGAGCACGGACGAACGAAGTCCGTTCGGGCCAGGGGTAAATCTTGCGAGACGATCTCAAGGAATCGATGAATAAGGGGGCTACTCTACTCGTTCGAACGTGAGCGTCGAGACCATGTCCTGGCCGGTACGCGTAAATTTGATCGGTGCCGTCTTGATCGTAAGCAGCTTTCCTTCGATCTCGAAGAAACGGGTTTGGTCGCCCCCGATCCATTCCGGCCGCCACGAGGTTAGGATGTGGTGGATTATCTTGTTTCCTTCGACTTTATAAGTGCCGGCGTAGGCGCCGACGATGCTCTTTTGGAGCGCCACCCGCTCCGCATCCGTGTATGCCGCCGCTGCCGGCCTCGGTGCATCGCCGCTCATCAGAAAGACGACCACATGACCTCCTGGCGAATACTGAATGTATCCGGTCGGTCGGTCGCCGAAAGGCCGAGTGACCTCATTCGTGTCCAGGAATTCTTGCGAATATCCGTTCAGTTGCCACGTCCCAACGACGGGCAGGTTTTCTGCCGAACGGGCCGGCAAGGCGATCACGCCGATACAGAGCACGAGCCCGACAGAGACGGCATCGGTCCGCTTCATGGTCTCTCCCTCCCTACTGAACCCTCAGGTCCGAGCCGCGTTCGTCGGTCGAATAGGGTAGTACGTTTCGTCGATTACCACTACCTCTGAAGACTAAGGTATTGTCTCAGGCCGAAATGGGTTGGCACAGGTCGAATTTTGTATTCCCCGGTCAGTCCGGGGTGAGCTCGGCGTTTGGTCCGCTGCATATCCTGACCTTGCACCCACTGGGCTCTCGGCTTTTGTCTGTGGTCTGCGCGCAGGCCGCCTCATGATCGCGTTTCGATGAGGGACGAGTCTGGATGCGACGGCGGACTTGCCATAGGGCCACCATCCACGTCATTCCGGTTCGCCTCTGGCACGTCCCCGTGAGCACGACCCTGCGAGAAGGGGCGCACCCGGCCTCGATCCCGGCAAACGGTGAGACGCCTTTGCGGTCTTGGCGGCCAGGGCGTGTACCGCGCCGAGGCGGAAGGCTGAGCCGCCCGCCCGCAACTGGAGCATCGTCAGCCCCGTCTTGCGCGCCGGCGCCACCATTGCGCGGCGGTTGCCCCGGCGCTGCGCCGGAATGGGCGCTCGCGCCTTGAGCCCGGACCGCTTCCAGCCCCGGTGCATCATCACGCGCGCCGCCTCGGACGGTACCGCCCGCGCATCGCCGGCGGTCGACCGCGAGCACGGCGCCGTGCCGATGTCGGCCCTCGACGCCTGCAATCGCCGTTTCAGGCGGGCCGCGGTCGTCTTGGCATGCGCTGGGTTCGCCCCAAAGGGGGAACGGTCGACCAAGTTCGAGTTGCGTTCGCCCCGATGGACCACGAAGCTCGACGAGATCCCGGCCGTGAAGGCGGCTTGCGAAGCAGGATCAAGGGATGCCGGTATCCTACACGGCGTGACCACGCAGCCACGGCACGATGGCGGCCGCCAGTTCGGCCGGCCGCTCGATGGGGATCATATGTCCCGTACCCTCGACCACGACCATCGTGGCGCCGGCGATGCCGTCGCGCAATTCCCGGCTCTCGTCGAGGCTGCGCAGGGCGTCCCGTTCCGCGGCGACGACCAGGGTGGGGCAGCGGATCGAGGCGAGGCGGTCGAGGTCGCCGGTTCGCTCCTGCGAGGCGTGCCTGACGAACACCGCCCCCCCGACGCGCTCGCTCATCGCCCGCACCCGCTCGATCATGGCCTCGTCGTCGGCCCGGTCGGGGTGCAGCGAACTCAGGACGCCGTTCCGGCTCAGCCCGCGGAAGCGTTCGGTGTCGACGTTCCTCGCGGCGAACGTCTTTCGCCGTGTCTGGGCAGAGGTGTCGGCCCTGGCCGACGTCGCCACCAGGACGAGGGCCTGCACCCGGTCCGGCGCAAGCCGTGCGACCTCGCGGGCGACGTAGCCGCCCATCGAGAACCCCACGATTGCGAAGCGGCGAGGCGCCGAGGCGAGGACGTGGCTCGCCATCCCCTCGATTGTCGCCGAGCGACTGAGATCGCCGTGGGAAACCTCGCCGACGTCGCCGAAATCGGCGACGACATCGTCCCACAGGGAGGCATCCGCCATGAACCCCGGGAGCAGGAGGATGTGCATGTCCGGCGCCTCGCCGTCGTCGCTCACGCACTAAGGGCTGGGGTAGCCTGGACCCACTTCGTCCCGCCGTCGACGGGCCGCAGGCCCATCGTGCTCTTGAAACGGCCGGAGAGGAGCGTGGCGACGTGATGCTCCGGCGCGGCCGGCTCCGGGAGCATGAGCGTCTTGCCGTCGTCGCCGACGGGGATTTCGTCACCGAAGCTTTCGGCGAAATCGACGGCTTGATCCTCGTCATCGACGCGGTGGGCGGCGTGCACGAGGTCCGGTTGGTTCAGGTCGCGGCCGCGCACCACCCGCGCGTGGGGCGCACCGTCGCCGTCCTTCCAGCACACCCAAAGCACGTCCGCCCGGTCCTCGGCCCTCAAGGTGGCCCGAGAACCTCGGCCGCCGTGGGAATTGGTCACGACGGCGATGTTGAAGACGACTTGGTGCCAATCGGACATGGATGCCTCCGTGGAGCGGAGGGCCATCCTGGACGATGCGTCTTAAGAGTGTTTGACCCGGGGCCTCAGGCTTCCCGTCGGCCGTATCGCCCATCGACGGGCGCCTCGAAGTAGCGCCGATGGGTCACGCGCACGTCCATCTTCTTCCGGAGGGTGCCGGCGGTGAGGGGCTCCTTGTGGAGTGCGGCGCCACGGATGGTCCAGGTGCGCAGCCCGGACAGGATCTCGTCGGGCGTGAGGGGGCCGCGCTCGGCGATGAGCTCGGCTATCTCCCCCATGACGCGGTCCCAGAACTCCTCGGCCCGGAAGCGGTCGAGTTGGTTCTCGACCTTCGCGAGGCGGGCGAGGACGCGGGCGGCCTCGTCGGCGGCGGCCTCGGCCCTGGCGACGAGCGCGGCGTTTTCGGCTTGGAGGGTCTCGACCATGCCGAGCAGGTGCTCGCGGTCCTGCTTTTCGTCGGCGGCCATGGCGGCGGCGGCCTCGCGCTCGCGGGAGAAGGCTTGGGTGGCCTCGCGCTTGGCCTGTTTCCAGAGGTCGAGGGCGAGCGCCTGCCCGGCGGCCTTCATGGCCTTGGACATGTCTGTGGGTTCGAGCTTGGGGTCGTAGCCGCGCTTCTTCCGCCACGCGCGCAGGTGCTTGCAGACCTCGCGCGGCGAGCCGCCGGTGGGCAGGGCCTCGCGGACCTTGCGCAGGCTGGGCCGCTCGCCCTTGGCGAGCATGGCGTCGGCGACGAGGAAGACGGTGAACTCGGACGGCATGGGTGCTCCCCGGGGGTGCGGGAAGCATGCCCGGTCCGGGTTAAGCGAGCGCTGCCGGCGGGTCCCGCGAAGGCGCGGATTCGCGACTCGTCGCCCGGGTACCGGGTAGCGCCATCCGATACCTCGCGCGCGATGGTTTTCGGCCTGTTGGCTCAGGGGCGCGGTCCCTCGACCGCGCCCCGCCGTCAGTGCTTCCAGAGCTTGCGGAGGCGGTTGACGAACGCGTCCTTCCTCATCTTCCGGCCATCGGGGCGGACAATGCGGACGCTTCCGGGGGGCAGGTCGAAAACCCGCTTGATGACCCGCTCCAGGGTTTTGACGCTGCAGTCGGACCTCGCGCGGCGATGGCGAAGGCTAGGCTGGGTGCGTTCGGTGTTTGTCACGGACATGATGCAACGCTCCTTTCGATAGGAGGCGCGGTCGCGTGATTACGATAAGCGGGTCACGACCGACGACCTCACCCGCGCCCCGAAGGTGCGAGGGATTGGCGGCGGCCCCCGGTTCGACCGGGGGTTCGGCCCGGGCGGACATCCACCCAGGTGTCGCTTGGAAGCGCTGCGCGCGACCGGACCCACTGTTGTGAAAACTGACGCGGCTCCGCCGGGGGTCAAGGCTGTCGGCGTTCGAACGCAGCCTTGCTCGGCGGCATATGGTGATTGGTTGCAGGCGGCCATCGACCTCAGGGCGGATTACCGCCGGGTTGAGCACGAACAGCGCGGTCTGGGACGCTTGGCCCGGTGGACCGGAACCACCGGGCGTGTTCTCTATGTGTTCGCGAAGGGCGCCTTATGCGCGGTCGCGTACCATCGTCGATAAGGACTCGTCCTTCCCGGATTGGCCATTGGAGGTCGGGTCGGACGAATCCCTTCGGAATGGCATAGCTTGCCCTTGTGGGCTGCCGGCGACCTGTCTTCAATGGACCCCAGGTGGGATGGACCGATGTCCGGTTGGATGACCAGCGAGCAACGTTATGCGTGGCAACTCCAGCTGCACCTCAAGCTGAGGATGCTGAGCGGCGTCGCCTTCCAGGACTTCTTCGCCGACGTCATGACCCGCGCCCACAGGGACGATTTCATCAAGACGCGTCCGCTCGGCACCCTCGGCGACAGGGGCTGCGACGGCTACTTGGCTTCGGTCGGCCGGGCGTTCGCCTGCTACGGCAAGGTGGACGATGCCGCGCCGAGCGTGCCGAGCATCATCGAGAAGATGGACGAGGATTTCGCCAAGGCCAGCGGCCACCTCAGGAGCGCCATGAAGGAATGGCACTTCGTCCATAACCTGCTCGACGGAACCGCGACCGATGCGACGGTGATCAAGCTGGAAGAGATGCGTCTCGTCCATGGCGGTCATAAGTTCGGGCATTTCGGCCGGGCCGGGTTCGAGGATGCGATCTTCGGCATGCACGAGGCCGACATCATCTCGCTGATCGGCATGGCGGTGACGGCCGAGGACACCCGGAACATGAAGATCAAGGATGTCGCCGATCTGGTCGACGGCATCATGACCGCCATAGACGAAACGCCCTTCGACGGGAGCATCGAACCGAAGCCGGTGCCTTCAAAGAAGTTGGAGATCAACAAGATCCCCCCGCACTGGCGCCACACGATCAGGGGGCACATGGGCAACATCCCCTTGATCGAGGACTACTTCGGGCAGCACCTCGACGCGGAGCGTGGCGAGAAGGTCGCCGCGCTCTTCAAGGCCCGCTACGTGCAATTGAGGGAGCAGGGGCTCGCGGCCGGCGACATCATGCAGAAGCTCTACGAGGGCATCGTCGGGATCGGGACCGTGACGAACGACCGGATCGTCGCCGCCGGGGCGATCCTCACGTTCCTGTTCGACGCCTGCAACATCTTCGAGGACAAGCCGGGTGGGACCGCGGCATGATCCTGCCCGGCAAGCACCTCTCCGGCGCGCGTTCCCTTCTCGGCGTCGGCGGCGAGATCCTGGAACAACTCCGGCATCCGCGCGACGTGTCCGATCTATGGGAGAGCTTCCGGACCGCGCATCAGGCGCGCCAGCACTCCGATCCGGTTTCGTTCGACTGGTTCGTGACCGCGCTGACGTTCCTGTACACGGTCGGGGCCGTTCACATGACCGGAGGCATGATCGCGCCGGGGAAGGGTGAGCCATGATCCTCACCCTTGGCAGCAGCCTCCCGAAGTTCAAGGAACTCAAGTTCCGGGCCGGGTTGAACGTGGTCCTCTCGACCCGTGCGGAAGGCTCCGACGAGGGGCGGACCCGGAACAGCGCCGGCAAGTCGAGCTTCGTCGAGCTCGTCCACTTCCTGCTCGGTGCCGATTGCGACAAGGGCGACCTCTTCCGCAAGGATGCCCTCGCCGGACATTCCTTCCACGGCACTTTTCGCATCGCAGGCGAGGACGTCCGCGTCGAGCGCAGCGGGGCGGCCCCGGCGAGGGTCCTCGTGGATGCCCAGGTCGCCGAGCGTCTCGGGGTCGCGATCAAGGTCGACAAGGCGTCGGGCGCGACTTACGTCTCGAACGCCGATTGGAGGCAGTACCTCGGCCACGTCATGTTCGGGCTGCCGGCGACCCTGGAGGGTTCCAGTTACGGCGAGCCCTACACCCCCGGGTTCCGCTCGATGTTCTCGTACTTCGCGAGACGCGAACGGTCCGGCGGCTTCAACTCGCCCGAACTCCAGGCGGGCCAGCAGCAGCGCTGGGATTGGCAGGAGAACCTGTCCTACCTCCTCGGCTTGGATTGGCGCGTATCCCACGCCCTCCATAACGTCCGCCAGCGCGAGCGCATGCTCAAGGAGTTGAAGAAAGCCGCGAAGGGCGGCGCCCTGGGCCCGGTGATCGGAAAGTCGGCGGAGCTTCGCCCCCTGGTCGTGCTGGCCAGGGATAAGGCCGAGAAACTGCGCGACCGGCTCTCGCGCTTCGAAGTGGTGGACTCGTACAAGGAGTTGTCGGCGGAGGCTGCGAGGGCGAAGACCGAGATCCAGGCCATCGCGCGCCGGGCCGTGTCGCTCAACGAGACCATCGCCTACCTACGCAACGCCGTCGAGGGCGAGCAGGCAACCTCCGCCTTGGCCGACGTGGAGCGCTTGTTCAAGGCCGTCGGCGTGGAATTGCCCGGCCTCGTCGTGCAGCGGCGTCGCGATCAGGTCGCCGCTTTCCAGGCGTCGGTCCTCGCGAACAGGCGGGCTCACTTGACGGGCGAGATCGCGCGCGCGGAAGGCGAGCTCCGCGACGGGGAACGGCGCTCGGCGTCGCTTGAGGTCGAGAGGACGCGCCTACTCCGCGTCCTGAGCGCGGGCGGCGCGCTCGAAGACTTCGTCGAATTGCAGGCTTTGCTGGCGGAAGCCGAGGCTTCGCATGCATCCCTTCAGGAACGTCTGAAGTCCGCGGAAGCGCTCGAACGGGAATCGACCCAACTCGACGTTGAGCGCGGCAACATCAAGCTGCAGTTGAGCGCCAACCTTCAGGACAAGCAATCGCATACCGAGGACGCGATGCTTCTCATCGGAGGGGCGATCAAGGAATTGTACCAGGGCGACCGGACCGGAGGCTTCGAGGTCGAGGCGACCGACAACGGCGCGGAGTTCCGCATCACCATCCAAGGCGACAGCGGCGGCGGGATTTCCAACATGGAGATCTTCTGCCTCGACTTTGCGCTGTTCACTCTCTGGCAGAGGAAGAAGATGGGGCCGGGCTTCCTCATCCACGACAGCCGGCTTTTCGACGGCGTCGACGCGCGCCAAGTCCTCAAGGCACTCGAACTGGGCAAGGCATCGGCCGAGACGTTCGGCGGCCAGTACATCGTCTGCCTGAACTCGGACGTCCAGGAAACACTGTCGCCGGGAACCGCCATCGCCTGGGACGATGTAGTCGTAAAGCCCGTGCTTTCGGACCGCGAGGACGGGGGGCTTTTCGGCTTCCGCTTCGACTGACCCCGCAGTTTCGTCCGATCAGCCGACGGCGGCGGGGAATATCGCATCCGCGGCCCCCTTCATGAAACGGCCGGTGGTCGGCAGCAGCAGCAAGGCGATCCGCGTGGCGCCGTCCAAGCGCAGCACATGGCCGCTCATGGCGGCCCGGTCGCTGATCCGGCCCGGTGTCGGCGGTATCATATCGCGGAGCAAGCCCTGGACGAACTCGTCGAGACGCACGAGGGTCAGGTCGGCGGGCAGGACGTACCGCTCGACCGCATCGATCAAGGCTCGGTTCGAACGCTCTTCGGCACAGGCGTCGCGACCTTCGGGGGTAACGGATAGTCCGTCGTTGCGACCGGCGACCCACCTCACCTTCCGCAGGAAGTCGACATAGTCTGAAAGGCGTGTCCGCGAGACGTATGTCCCGTCCCCACCCGCCTCTCCGGCCTTGAGGAGAAAGGCCGCGTTGCCGCGCGCCGCGGCCACCAGGGCGTCGAAAGGCCGGCCCTCGTCCCTGATGAGCCTCAATAGTATGAAGATCCGGCCGTAGACCGTCCGGTCCGAAGCGAAGACGTTGTAACGGTCGGAGACCACGTTCGGAGCCTCGACGACGACCGTGTCTCCCAGATCGCCGAAGCAGACCGGGTGCTGCGAGTCCCGGGGATTGCCTACGACCAGCCTGCGTCGTGCCTCCTCGAACAGCCTGGCGTACGTGATGCCGCCCGCCAAGCGGTCGACCCTCTGGTCGTTCTTCCGGATCGGCTGCTCGAAGGCGCGCAGGAGAGCATCCGAGAAATTGGCCTCGAACGCGTAGGCGTCGCCGGTGGCGAACATCGCGAAGGATTGGTCCAGGAGCTGGGCGAAGGTTCTGCGGGTACGGCCGGCGTGGCACGTATCGAGTATGCAGACGATGCGGGCGAAGTTCGCGTCCCTGGCCTCGTGCAGGAGTTGGGTCAGGGACATGACCTTGTCGTTGCCGCCGTCGTCGACGCCCAGCACGAGATTGAGGTCGTGCGTCTCCCGGTTCGTGCTGTGACCCACGAAGTAGACGAGCAGTTCGGTCTCGGCCCCGACGCCGCGGGCCGCCTCGAAATGATGGATGACCTCGGTGCGTCTCGGGTTGTGGAGCGGCACCGGCATTCCATCGGGATCGAGGAGGCTGCGGTAGCCGTAGCGGTCTTCGACGAACAGCTTGGTCCAGCGGTCGGTCAAGCCCCGGATTCGCTGGGGAGACGGCCTGTCGCGGCCCTTCGCCAGCCAACTTCCGATGACGAGGGCGCGCCTGTCGGGCATCAGGAGATCCCCGCATCCTTCAGCGCGGCCTTGATCGCCGCCTTGGCCATCGGGAGCGCGATATTCTTGCCGAACACCTTCACCCTGACGACGAATGTTTCGTTCCGGCCCTCCTCGCCGGCCTGTGCGTCGCGCTTACGGGCCTCCGCGATCTCGTTCAACGTGAAGACGAACGACTGGTAGTAAACCTTGAGCATGTCCGGCTCGACCGCGACGTGCATGAGCCAGTGAAGCACGGCGTCGATGCCTTGCGCCCCCTTCGGCGGGGGCACCGCTTTCGGCTTCGGGGAGGGCAGATCGAGCCGACCCGCAAGCTTGTCGAGTTCGGCTTGGATGTCGTCGCGCAGCCCATCGAGGTCGAGGCCCGCCGTCGCAACCCCGCCGGTCACGAGCTCGACGCGGATGTCTGCCTTGGCCATTGGGAGCCGCTCCGTATGCTGGGGTGCGGGTTTGAGTCCGCGCTTGGCATCAATCCTAGATTGTATGGCCACGCGGTACTCGGCAAGTAGGAGGCCCTCACAGGAATGCATCTCGCCGCCGCGTGCGGGTCCTGCACTCCGGCTTCCGGCGTCGCCGATCCAGGAAACCTCCTTGCACCGAAGAGCGGGAACGGCCCTGAGCCGCGTCGGCGCCCATCCCGGCCGACCGGCTTCCGCCCCGGCGCGGCGGCCTTCCCGCTCTTGCCGTTGGACATGCGACCACACCGACCCTCGACCACTTGTCGATGTCCTTGCGAGCTGTCACGCTTAACTTCGGAGGGGCGCCTTGGGACACATAGACGTCACACTGAAGAAGCTTCTCTCGGGGGGAGCCCCGGAGTTTCTCCAACAGATCGGCTTTCCCAGAAAGATCCACTTTCTGCCCGGCGAGGTGTACGAGGATACGGAACTTAGGGTGGATGTTCTCGCCCGCAGTGTGACCGGCGAAGGACCATTCCTTCACGCCGAAATGCAGGCCAACAATCATCCTGAAATGCTCATACGGATGCTGCGTTATCGCGGAGGCATCGCGAAGAGGCTGGTGGACGAAGGGAGGCACGTCATCGCCGCAGGCGCACCGATGCCCGAGATCGACCAAATCTGCGTGTATGTCGGTCGGCAGGACATGTCGATGCAGCCGAGCTTCGAGAGCCTCGGCGACCGTTTGAGTTTCAGGCTTGTGGATGCCCGCAACCTGAGGGCGGACAAGCAACTGGGAAGCGCATCCATCAACGACGTCGTGCTGAGCGTGATATGTCGCGATGGCTCGACGCCTCAGGTGGTGGAGCGTATCTTGAACCGGATCGCAGTTCTGGAACCATCGGCCCGCTCGGATGCGTTCGTCCGTTTGGCGATGCTGGCCAATTTGCGTGGCGTGAGGGACAGGGTTCTCGCGAGGAGAGGGGAAATGGGTTTCTCGGTCGATGTGAGCGATGTGCCTTTGTTCGAGGACGCCTTCAAGCGCGACCGGACTTCCACGACCCGGAAGGCATTCGCCGCCATGATCATCAACGCCTTGGAAAGCAGGTTCGGGGACGAGGCGGTGCCTCACGGCATCAGGGACACGCTTGAGGACCTGACCGAAGACGCATTGCTTCGCATGAACCAGAGGGTCGCGGGTTCGAAGTCGGTGGAGGAAGTGCTGGGAAACCATATGCCCGCTTCCTCCAGAACTTTCCGCTAGCGGCCGTCGGGGCCGAAACCGAAAGACGACGAACGTCACGGGCTTCGACCGTAACCTTCGATCAATCGGCTCATCGCCGACGCGCATCCGGGTATGGGCGACCGATCCCGACCCATTCCTTCGTGGCTTGCGTCACCGCCGCATGCGGGCCCTGAACTCCAGCTTCCGGCGGCGCAGGCCGGTGGCCGACTTCAGGAGAAATGCGTCGAGCGCCTCGCACCGCCGCCCCGCCTCGGCCTCTAGGAGCCCCGCGACCGAGGGCCCGGCATCGGCGTAGAGCAACGCGGCGAACCTCGCCCGCACGGTCCTCGACACCACGCCGGCATCGTCCTCCGCGTCTCGCGGCATCACCGAACGCTCCGGGATCTCGGCGAACGAGCGCCAGAGGTCGAAGGCGGTCCGGTCGTCCTCCACCAGCAGCATCCGGCAGGTCTCGGGCGTCACCGGCAGGTGCCGGCGCGACCAAAGGCGCTCCTCGTCCCCGGGCTCCCACTCGGCCGCCACCCGCGAGCGGAAGGCCCTGTACTCCTCGCAATCGTATCGGCTCGGGGCTGCCGCCTCGAAGAACAGTTCGCCCTCGGGCAGGCGGTCCACGTCGCCCGGCGTCGGATGGGCGCCGAAACGCAGGAACCGCGCATAGCCGACGGTGTCCCATGCATCGCCCTCGGCGGCCGGGCCGGGCTCGCCGACGTAGGTCACCGGGTCCAGCGTGAAGACCATCCTCAGGCCGCCCCGGCGGTCAGGGTCGGCGACCACACCGAGACCGACGTCCTGGCAGATCGCACAGTGCGTGCGGCCCAGCGGGGTCAGCTTGGGGCGGGCGAAGAGCAACGCGTTCTCCTCGCCGTCCTCCCATTCTCCCCGGGACACCGTCGCCTCTGCGTAGGCCACCATCCGCGTCAGAAGCGGGATCACCGGGGTGCTGCCGCCGTCGTGCATGGAGGCGGCCGGACCGTGGAAGACCATCTCGTCCTTCGCGGCGTCGAAGCCGAGTTCCAACCGGCGCGCCTCGGCAAGAAACCGGGCGAGCTCGAAGCGGCGCCCGGGGTTCGAGAGGTGGTCGGCGATCCGGTTGATGTCCCCGGCAAGCTCCGCGTCCGGTTCGAGTTCGGGTTCGGCGCGGAAGGGCTCCAGGAAGGCCGCGACCGCATCGGCCAGATCGGCGAGCAACGCCCCCTCGTCGACGGCATGGCCATTCTTGCGGGCGTGGCGCGCGACGGCCTTCACGTGGTCGACATGGGCCCCGATGCCGGTCGCCAGCCGCTTCGTGACCGGCTCGCCGGCCATCTCGCCGTCCGTCAGGTAGAAGCGTCCCGTCGCGCTGGGCTGGCTCGCGCGCCCGGCTCCCACAAGGACCTTGGTCGGCTGCAGCCCGAAGCGGCGCAACATCGACGTCACGGCGCGCGTCGCGGCCAACGCCTGTTCCCGCGAGAGCTTCCGCGGGCCCTTCCAGCCGCTCTTTGGCTTCGTCATCTCCGCGGCGAAGGCCAGGACGGCGGCGGGGCCTGTACTGTCCAGGGCGTCGTCCATCATCGCCTTCACGGTCAAGGTGGCGTCGGTCGTCATGGTCGGTCTCCGGTCAGGGGGAGACGGGAGCATGCGATCCGCCGTCGTCTGTCGCATTAAGAGTATGCCATACGCCCCCAAGGACAATTTGGCATAAAGATCTTCGCCAATTGGCTTAGCGTGGCCTGGAACTGGCCACGCCCCAGGGCTGACCATCCCCGCAACGGCTTCAGCAGCCGCATGCGGACCATCACATGTCGACCCAGTTTCGCTGCGTGACCATCTCGCCATCGCCGCAGTTCGGCTCAGGCATCTCGCACTGGCCGCTTACCCGTGGGGCCTTCGCTCTCGGCGTTACCAGCGGCTCCTCGGGGTAATCTTCGATATACCGGACCTCCCTGAACCCGGGCATCGATTGAGCAACGAACCAGCCGCATCCATCGGGCGCCGGGGTATCGGGTAGCGCTACCCGGTACCTCGATGACGAGTCGTGTTTCCGCGCCCCGGGCCGGGGGCCTGAACGGCCTGCGGCAGCGCCCCGGCAACGCGGGTCCTGTGGATCCCCGCGTCCCGGGCTTGCGCCGGCGGGACGGTCGCGACACGGTCGACGCAGCCCAGGAGAACGGTCATGATACCCGCGAGCCCGCATCCGACCGACTGACGCCGGAGTGCCGCCGCGTGCCGAGCCTCCGCATCCCGCGAGGCTCCCATGTCACCCAGAACCCTGTGGTCGAGCGACCACCATTTCCACCACCGCGCCATCCTCGACGAGCGGATGGCGGTCCGCCGACCGTTCGCCTCCATCGAAGAACACGACGAGACGCTGATCGCCAACTGGAACGCGGCCGTGCGGCCGGAGGACACCGTCTGGCACCTCGGCGATTTCTGCTACCGTTGCCCCGAGGAGCGCGCCCAGGCGATCTTCCGCCGCCTCAACGGGCGCAAGTTCCTCGTGCGCGGCAACCACGACAAGGTCGGCGCCCGCCTGCCGTGGGACGGGCCCGTCGTGGACGTCGCCCGGACCGTGGTGCCCGATCCCGAGACGGGCGCGCCGGTCGGGGTGTTCATGTTCCACTACGCCTGCCGTGTCTGGCCGCGCATGCACCGCGGCGACATCCACCTCTACGGGCATTCCCACGGCACCTTGCCGGGGACCGCCGCCAGCACCGACGTCGGCGTCGATTGCTTCGGCTTCCGTCCGGTCACCCTCGCCGAGATCCGCCTTCGCTTGGCCGAGAACGCCCAAGCCTATGGGGATGGGCGATGACCGCGCGTAAGCTCTGGGTCTTCAGCGACCTGCACCAAGACTGGATGGGGAACGCCTGGGACCCGGCCGCGCACGCGCCGCCGGACGGCTTCGACGTGGCCGTCGTCGCGGGCGACGTGCATATGCCGCTGATGCGGGCCCTCGATTGGTTCGGCGAACGCCTGCCCGGAGTGCCGGTCGTCTACGTCCCGGGAAACCACGACTTTTGGTGGGACCGCGGCGATGAGCGCTACACGATCCACGACCAACTAGAGCGCGGACGCGACCGTGCGGCCGCGCTCGGCATCCACCTCCTGCTCGACGAAGCGGCGGTGGTCGGCGGCACCCGGTTCCTGGGCGGCACGCTCTGGACCGACTTCCGGCTCGGCTCCTTCTCGCTGGCGCACGCCTCCCGTACCGCCCAGGGCCGCGACGGCATGGTCGACTACCGTCGAATCCGCACAGGGCCGCGCTCGCGCGACCGGATCGAGCCCGAGGAGATCCTCGCCATGCACCGCGCGACCCGCGCCTTCCTCGACGCCGAGCTCGCCCGCCCGCACGACGGGCCGACCGTGGTGGTGACCCACCACGCCCCGCATCCGGACAGCCTGCCGGACCGGCACGCCCACCTCGCGTGGTGCGACGCCTCCGACCTGACGGCGATGATCGAGGAGCGCGGGCCGAACCTTTGGGTGCACGGCCACGTCCATCGACGCTCCGATTATCGGATCGGATACACCCGTATCGTCTGCAACGCCCGCGGCCACGTCGACGAGCCGACCGGCTTCGTGCCCAGCCTCGTCGTTGAAATCGCCATCGCATAGGGCTGCAACGGGTACCGGCCTGGGGATCCACATGACGATTGCGGCGGAGTGCGGATGGACCGCCAAAACTGGCGCCGGCGGCGTTGACGACCGGGGTTTTGTACACTTTATGTTCACGGGTGATCACGGGTCACCGCCCGCATCCCGGAGCCCTCCGTGCCCCCTCTCGACGGCCTCATACCGGACGCCCGTCCGCTGCCCCCGGGCGGCGCCGCAAATCCCGTCCACGCGTTCCGCTGGGCCTGACCGGGCATACCACCGGCGGCCCGCGCATGAGGTCGCCATGAATATCCACACCTCCGCCGAACCTCTCCTGCCTCAAAATTTGGACAGCCAGATCGGCCTCGTCTTCAAGCGCTTGGCAGGGATCTACGAAGCGTGCGGCCAGTCCGGGCTCGAAACCGCCGTGCGCGCCACACTCGTCGCACTGGGCCGGGTCGCCCTCGAAGAAGGCGAGCGCCGCGCCCGCACCCTGTCAGAACGGACCGGTCCGCGCCCCGGCGACGTCCGGGTCACCGCCCAGGCCCGACGCACCGGCGACCCGGACACCTTCGACGTCGCCGACTGATCCTCCGTCCGCCATCCCGCCCGGGAGAGACCAGCATGAGCCATCGCCCGCCGCCGATACCCCGGCCCGGCTCGCCGCCCTCACGCGGCGCGGCCGTCGCGCGACCCGGAAGGGTCCGGCGCGTCCCCACGCCCCTAGAACTTCGCATCCCCGAGGTCCGCCACCGCGCCTGAGAGCGCCCGGCCGCCTCGTGAAGGAGGCCGCCGTGAAGAAGTCCCTCAAGCACGTCCCCAAGTCCCAGCCCGACGCCTACGACGACATGGCGTCGCTCGACGAGTTCACCGCGACCGACCCGCGTCCGGGCCACGACCCCGCCGAGCCCGCCCCCCGATTGATCCTGGCGATGTCGCTCGTACAGGGCTCCCTGACCGCCCGCGACCGCGCACGGATCGCACGGGACACCGGCACCGCTATGATCGTCGGCGTGCCCGGCCCCGACTGGGTCGACCCCGTCGCCGCCGCCCTGACCCGGGTCGGGTCCTGGGGCGTCACCTTCAGGCGCAAGGGCGGCAAGGCGTCCGAGAAGCCCGAGACCGGCTCGGACGAGGCCGCCGTCGTCCTCGGGGCCGGCCGGAACGTCCTGGGCGTCTCGCACGACCCCGACCGCCTCCTTCCCGCCTCCCTCGTCGCCACTCAGGACATCCGGATCGACCTGCCGCCGCCGGGGCCGTGGGTCCTGCGCGCCGCCATCGAGCTCGTCACCGGCATGCGCCCACGCCGAGTCCCCCAGGGCGCCGCCCGCGGGCTGACCTTCGACGAGGTGACGGCCTGCCTGCGCCGCGGCAGCCGACCGTCCGACTGCGTCCGCAGGCTCGTCGCGGCCTCCCAGGCCAAGCTGCGTGGGGACGTCGCGCTGAACGACGTCCCGGTCCTGTCCGAAACCCACGGCTACGGGGAAGCCGCCGATTGGGGGCTACGTCTCGCCGCCGCGGTCGAGGAATGGAGAAACGATAGAAGAAATTTTTCCGACTTACCTGAGAAGTGCGCCGTGTTTTCCGGCCCGGCCGGCGTCGGAAAGTCAAGCTACGTCCGCTCGCTCGCCAAGACCCTGGGCATGCCGCTCGTCGCCACCAGCGTCGCGGCCTGGTTCACGTCCGGCGGCTACCTCGACCAAGTGCTCAAGGCCATCGACGCGGTGTTCGCGCAGGCCGCATCCCTCAGCCCTGCGGTTCTTTTCCTGGATGAGATCGACGCGATCCCGAATAGGTCGAGGATCGACAGCCGTCATGCCGAGTATTGGATCGCCCTGACCTCGCACATCCTCACCAAGCTGGACTCGGCGACATCAGGGGACACTTCTCGGCTGGTCGTCGTCGGGGCGACCAATTTCCCCGAGCGCCTCGACGAGGCGCTCATCCGCCCCGGGCGCCTGAACAGGGTCATCCCGATCCACATGCCCGACCAAGCCGCCGTCGCCGGCATCCTCCGGCAGCACCTGGGTGACGACCTCCCCGGCGCCGACCTCGCGCCGCTCGCCGTCGTCGGCCTGGGCTCCACCGGCGCGGAGATCGCCTCCTGGGTCCGGGGAGCGCGGGATGCCGCCCTGTCCGAACGCCGACCGATGTCCCTGCCCGACCTCGTCGCTCGCATCGCCCCGCCGGAGACCCGCTCGCCAGCCGCACAACTAGCGGTCGCCCGTCATGAATCGGCTCACTGCCTCGGAACCGAGATTTTAGCGGTCGGAACCGTCGAGGCCGTCTCCATCGTAGGGCGCGGGCGCTTCGCGGGGCGGACCAACGCCCGGCTGCGCGCCGTCGAGACCATGACCGGAGACGAGATCGACGCCCTGGTCGTATCGGTCCTCTGCGGGCGGGCCGCCGACGAGCATTGGGGCGCGCCGACCTCCGGGGCCGCGGGCGGGACCGGCAGCGACCTCGCCGTGGCCACCCACCTCGTCGCTTGCAAGCACGGTTCGTACGGCCTCGGGGGCACCCTGGCGTACAGGGGGCCTCCGTCGGAAATCACGGCGCTCGTCGAGAGAAACCCAGGCCTCATGGCCATCGTCGAGGCAGACCTGCGGCGGCTGTACGAAACCGCGCAGGCGCTGATCAGGGATAACGAGGCGGTCGTCGAAGCCTTGGCCCGCCGCCTCGTCCGTTCCCGCATCCTATCGGGCGCCGAGGTCCGGGCCGTGATCGGGTCGCCGGAGCTTCCAGAAATCCCAGTAGACACCCGCCTCGCGGACGTGGGAGGCGCGCATGGATGAGGAACGCATGGATGCCGCCGTCGCCGAGGTCGTCGTCGGCCTCGTCCGGGCCCGGCGCGACCTTGAACCGGCTACCTTCCGCGACATGGTTGGCGCGATCATGATCAAGATCGACCAGGGATTGGAGTTAGCCATTGAGCGGGCCTACCGACGAAGGCCGGCCAAGCAGGAGGGAAACGTCGTCTTGTTTCCCACCGCGCCATCCAGCGAAGGTTCAGGCTGAGGCCCGCCGGGGTCGAACTTCGAGAGGCACGCCGCACTCCATCCGTTCCACGGGTGGACCAGCTCTCCAAGTCGACATGTCAAGCCTTGACTAAATTCGTGGGCGAGCAAGATTCTACAAACCAAATAACGGCTAACTTATTATTGCATAACGACTTTGTGCCTTGCTCTCTCTTGCGGGGCATGCTTTTTTGGTTGGAGCTAGTCATGTCGACGATGATGCACGGCTTGACGGTGCATGGCCTGTTTGGATGGGCGCGGGCTACGGAAGCTCCCCCCCTCCCAAGACGGGATGCCGGGTATTCGGAAGGCTATTTCATGGATCTCGATGCGCCATACGCGTTCTTCGTGACCCGGGCTTTCACCGTGCCGGAAATCGCAGAGACGCTCGGCATTTCCGTCAATCAGGTCCTTGGCCACATTCAGGACGGCACTCTCGCCGCCATCAACGTGGGTCGCGGCGCGACCCGCCGCGATCTTCGAGTTACCGATACAGGCCTCGAAAACTTCGTGAGGGCCCGAGAGGTTTCGCCAAATCCAAACAAGCCATTGCCGCGGAAGATGCGTCTGCCCACTGCATTGCAGGAAAGCTCGTTGGCACCGGACGGATACGCCGCTCGTCGAGCCGCGAGACGGGCCAAGACGGAGGATCGCCGATGACCAAGCGCGGTACCAAGCGGCAAAGCCCCAGGTGGATCTACAAGAGCGCTTCTAGTCCCTTTTGGCAGTACGATTTCCGTATCGGCGGCGAACGCCATTACGGTTCGACCGAGCGCACGGACGAGACGGAAGCGGCAGCAGTCGCGGCCGAATTGCAAGAGGAAGCGGCGCGCGAGCACCGTCGAGCCTGCGACCGGACGGGGCAGGTCGGCCGTCTACGCAACATCACATGGCTCGCCGCCCTGGACAGCTATTTCGTCGAGATCCTCCGGCAAAACTGGGCCGCAGGATCCGCGACCGCCGCAGAGACGCGCTTCGACTGGCTTACCGACCAGATCGGCGAGCGTACTTCGGTACTCGCCATCGACGACGACACGCTGAAGAACCTCTGCAAGGCGCTCAGGGCGAAGCGCCGGTTCGACGATCCGACCAAGGATACCATCGCACCTCGCACGATCAACACATACATCCATCAGGTCCAAGCCGTCCTGAACCACGTTCGCGACGATCTGAAGATCCCGCTTCCCGATGCACCGACATGGTCGAAGCACCTGCAGGAGACCGAGCAAAGAACCCGGTTGATTTCGGCCCGCGAATTGACGAGCATCGAGGCGGAAGCCGACGAGGATCTATGGAATTGCATCGAGTTCAGCCTTGAAAGCGCGATCCGGAAGCGGTCGACGGCTCTTTTGACGTGGGATCAAGTCGACCTTGAAGCCGGCGTCATCAGGTTTCGAAACAAGGCCCGTTCGCGGGGCAAGCGAAAGCTGAAGGGCCAGGTAAGACAAGTCCGGGAGGTGAACATCACCGACCGGATCGCCGAAATCCTTCGAGCGCAAGAGGGAAAGCACGATACGGCCGTCTTCACCTTCGTCGCCCGTCGCACCTTCTTTCAATCGAAGAACGGAACCCAATACATCGAGGGCCGGCGCTACCCGATGACCGTGTCGTCGTACACTAGAAGTTACCGCGCGCTCTGTGATCGCCTCGGCATCAAGGATCTGACTATCCACGACCTGCGGCGAAGCCGGGGCTCGTTCGTCTACCGGGCGACCGGGAGCCTGGGACATGCACAGCACACACTCAAGCACGCGAACTACCGCCAGACCGAGGAGGCATACGCCTTCATGACGACCGCCGAGACGGGCCGCGCCATGGAGGCAGGCACCGCATACTCGGATGCGATGGTTGCAGCGTTTAAGGCCAGGACCGGACGAGCGCCCGGGAGGCGCCGTCCCGGAAAGTTCCCAGAGAAGGTCGAGACAACGGCCATATCCTCTTACCTTTCAATGGCTTACCAGGCGACGTCGACATTCACGCCTTCAATATGGACGTTTGACGTCGGTTGTGTGCAGGCGACATACCCGCTTTCAAGCAAGTTACTGGGTAGACTCGAAAATTCCGAACCAGCGCGTTCGTTGATGAGTCATTCTACGGGGCTGATGCTGAAGACGTTGCATCACAGAGCCACACACAGTGCTACTGAGCATTCCGAAATGTCTTCCGAACTCGGGCAGCCGACGGATGTGCATTTCTACCGCCTTGATGCCAAGAGCTGGGAAACTTTTGTTTGTTCCAACCGACTAGCAGACATTTCTCAAGAATATATACGGCGCATAGATCAAATAATATTCGATTTCAAATCGATGGAATCGTGCGGCCATGTAACTTACGCTCAGGAACTTTTTAGGAAAAATGCCAAAAGAATTGTCGTATTCGCCAATCATGGTATTCAAATCGATTACGTCCATGAGGCAACCGACGATCTAATCGACCGCCTCTATGGCTCGATTGTCGATGAGAGACGTCGGGCTTGCCTCCTCAAATCAAGAGGGTCTAAGCCTGGAATTTGATGTGTTGACCGGATAGTTTCGCGACATCGCTACGTAAATATTTCTCTCAAGCGAATTCAACTCCACCGACGGCAGCCGAATTCGTCGGGAAGAATATCGAAGCCTGGCAATTCGGTAGGCCGGCCGAGGAGGCAAGTAAATACTTTAAGCACTTTCTTCCTTGCTGCCCAACTTAGCCTCGCGGATCCTGTACGCTTCCTCCAGCCATACCCGACGGCGCGCAAGCTCCTTTTTGGTCGCCCAGTACCCGCCGCCGAACGCGGCCCCTGCCCAGGGCACCCATAGTTCCTCTTCCGCGCACCACCAATACCCGTCGCGGAAGAGGTGGATCTCTCCGTCAATCGTGAGGATATCGATGTACCCTTCCGGATGGCACCACATCTCCGCGACGGTCTCACGGATGATCTGTCGGATGCGCCACCGCGCGGCGAAGATCTGCTCCACGGGTGCCTTGTCCTGATGGAGTTCGATCAGGTGGGCCACAGCCATACGGCGTTCCTCGGCGCCGCCGGAGGCCTTCAGGGCGAGCGCCTGCGCGCCCAATTCCGAGATCCGCACCTCCAATACGTTCAGCTCGGCCTCGATCTCGGCCAGGGGCGCCTTGGCGAACCGACTGGATACGCCGACGTCTCGGACAATGGCTTCGCCCCGAGACTGCATCTCGTCGCGCTTGGCGATCGTGCGCCTCATCTCCTCATCCAGCCTGGCGGCCTCTCCGGGCGCCTTGCCGGAAAAATCGACTTTTATCAGCCAGGACAGGATGGCGTTCTCGTTGTCTTGGTAGGGGAAGCGATAACTGTTGGTGCAGGTCCCTGCGCGCTCCCCGGAGCAGCGAAGCACGGCGAATGATCGAGGCCCGCGGTCGCGGTATGTCATCCTCTTACCGCAACTTCGGCAGGCCGCGACCTCGCCGAACAGGTTGGTGACGTAAGTGCCCTGCCGGCCGCCGGCGTTGGGGGCCTTCCCGAGCCTGCGCTTCACCGCCACCGCCCTGGCCCGCGTCCACAACTCGTCGTCGACGACGCGGGGAAAGTAGCCGGGAATTGGATCGCCCACCGGCACGCGCTTGGCGACCATGACGCCCTTGCGCTCCTCGTAAACCAGCTTGTGCGGCTGGAACTCGCCGATCAGGGCTCGATTGTCGGTCAGCTTCTGCACTGTCCCGCCGTGCCATTGGGTGCCGTGACCCCAGGGCTTCTCCCCCCTCGCATTGAGGATGCGGGCGATACGGTCTCGCCCGATCCCGTCGGCCAAGTGACCCAGGATCTCCCTGACGACCTCGACGCGGTCGTCGTCAGCGACGAACGTGCCGTCGACGACCTTGAGCCACGCCGGGCACCGGCCCGAGATCGGACGCTCCAAGGCGACCTGTCGCTTCCGCTCCCACGTCTGGCGCAGGCGCGTCGCCTTGACGACGGATTCCTCGTGCGCCCGAGTCAGGCTCATGATCGACATGATGAACTGGGAGGCGTCGCGGCTTTCCCGGTAGACCTGGCCGTCGGTCAGGGAGACCACCACAATGCCGCTGTTCACCAGTGAGAGGAGCACGGCTTGAGCGCGCCCAACCTGTTGCCGGCTCATGCGGTCCAGGCTTTCGACCAGGAGGTGGCTCCCGCGGGCGATGCGACCGGCCTCGACCTCGGCCAGGAAGGCAGCGAGCTTCCCGCCCCCGCCGCGCGCGACGTTCGCGCCGGTGTATCCCGAGACGCCGATGTCGTGCAGCACAAGGCGGGTGTCGAGCGTCAGGTGCGGGTTCCTGGCGAGGTACTCGTCGCGCAATGCGATCTGCCTCCGGAAGCCGTCCCTGTAGGTCTTGCTGTCCTCGGTGTTGGCCTGGCGCTTCGAGCTGAGACGCAGGTAGGAATAGGCCGTTGCGGGCGCGGGTTTTCCACCCGGCGAAAACTCATTTTCCATCGCGGCGCCCGGTGATCCGTTCTCCTCGTTCGTAATCTCCAAGCCGGTCAACACGCAAGATTGTCGTGTCGATCTCGGGCCTCCACATGGTGCTGGCCGCCGGCGTGGTGTTCTGGCTGGTGCGGGCGGTCCTCGCCGCGGTGCCGCTCTGCGCGCTCCTCTGGCCGATCAAGAAGATCGCGGCCGGCTTCGCCATGGTCGGCGTCACCGCCTACTGCGCCTTCTCGGGCTGGGACATCGCGGCCGAGCGCTCGCTGATCATGACCCTGATCATGCTGGGCGCGATCCTGGTGGACCGGCCGGCCCTGTCGATGCGCAACCTCGCCCTCGCGGCGCTGATCGCGCTCGCCCGGGAGCCGGAGGGCCTGCTCGGCCCGAGCTTCCAGATGTCCTTCGGCGCCGTGGCCGGGCTGATCGCCTGCGCCCGGCTGATCGACGGGCGGCTGTTCGTGCGCCCCGGGGCCGGGCGGATCGGCCGCCTCGTCGGCACCGGCCTCTCGGCGATCACCGGGACCCTGGCCACGACCCTTGTGGCGCAGGTCGCGACCGCGCCCTTCGCCACCTACCACTTCCAGACGGTTCAGCCCTTCGGCCTCGTCGGCAACGCCCTGACCCTGCCGCTCGTCTCCCTGGCGGTGATGCCCGCCGCGGTAATCGGCTGCCTCGCCTATCCCTTCGCCCTCGACCGGCCGGTCTGGTGGCTGATGGGGCAGGCGGTGGCCGGCATGCTGGCGATCTCGGACTGGATCGCCGGGTTCGAGCGGGCGAGCCTGGTGCTGCCGGCCTTCGGCGCCGCAGCGCTGACCCTGCTGACCGCGGGCCTGCTGCTGGCGACGCTGCCGGCCTCCCGCCTGCGCTGGCTCGCCGTGCCGCCGGTCCTGCTCGGCCTCGTCCTCGCGGCCCGGCCCGACCGCTACGACCTCTACGTCGACCGGCAGGGCGCGGGAGCGGCGGTGCGGGGTCCGGACGGGCGGCTCGCGGCCCTCGGAAGCCCCTCCGGCTTCGTCCTCGAGCAGTGGCTGAAGGCGGACGGTGACGGGCGGCGGCCCGCGGCGCTCATCGTCCGGTCGGGCAGCGGGCGCTGCGACCGGCTCGGCTGCACCGCCCGGCTGCCGGACGGGCGGGCGGTCGCCCTCGTCCGGGACAGGCGGGCCTTCCCGGAGGATTGCGCCCGCGCCGCGGTGCTGATCACCTTCCTCGCGGCGCCGCCGACCTGCACGGGCCCCCTGGTGATCGATCGGCAAGTCCTCGCCGCCCGCGGCGCCGTGGCCCTCCGGACCGACGGCGACGGCTTCGCCGCGCGCTTCGCCCGGGACGACGGGCGCGCCGTGCCCTGGCGGCCGGCCCCGGGACGCGATCCGGGACGCGATCCGGGACCGCCGCGGCCGGTCACCGCGGAGCCGGGCGACCGCGCCGCGGAGGACGGGGCCGCCGCGCCGGGCGGAGACCTCGCTCCCGGCGACGCGCCGGCCGAGCCGCTTCAGTAGCGGCGGACGAGGCTGACGAGGCGGCCCTGGATCCGGACCCGGTCGGGCCCGAGCACGCGGGTCTCGTAGGCCGGGTTGGCGGCCTCCAGGGCGATCGAGGAGCCGCGGCGGCGCAGGCGCTTGAGCGTCGCCTCCTCGTCGTCGATCAGCGCCACGATGATGTCGCCGGTATTGGCGGTGTCCTGCTTGCGGATGACCACGAGGTCGCCGTCCAGGATCCCGGCCTCGACCATCGAGTCGCCGCGCACCTCGAGGGCGTAGTGCTCGCCGCCGGCCACGAAGTCCGGCGACAGGGTGATGGCGTGGCTCTGGTTCTGGATCGCCGAGACGGGCGTACCGGCCGCGATCCGGCCCATGACGGGGATCGAGATGGCCCGGCCGGACTCGTCGATCATCCGCGTGCTCGCCGGGGCCGGCGGCTGCTTGGACTTGCCGCCCTCGACCACGCTCGGCGTGAAGCGGCGCGGCTCGGCGGGGGTCTGGGGCGCCGGCGCGGCCTGCGTCAGGCTCTCGGGGATGCGGATCACCTCGATGGCGCGCGCCCGATTCGGCAGGCGCCGGAGAAAGCCGCGCTCCTCCAGCGCCGTGATCAGCCGGTGGATGCCGGATTTCGACTTGAGGTCGAGGGCATCCTTCATCTCGTCGAACGACGGCGGGACGCCGCATTCCTGCATCCGGCTCTGGATGAATCGCAGGAGGTCCAGCTGCTTGCGCGTGAGCATCGACGGGGGACTCGCGGCTTGGCGGACCGCCACGTGACGGTCTCCGAAACAAATCACGAACAGGTTAAACGTTCCGCAAGTGTTCCGCAAGAGCGGCACCGCCACGCTCGGCGCGCTGCGGCGCGCCCGCGGGACAAGGCGGAGAAACGCATTGACGGCGCAAGCGGAGCCGTTTCAATGCACCGCGGTGCCCCGCCGGGCAGGCGGCGGATCCGGGGCGCGGGCTGGGACCCTCTTGGAATGACGAGGATGCGACGACCCGCGGCTCTGCTGCCCCTCGGCCTCGCCGCCCTCGGCCTCGCCGGCTGCACCACCGGGTTCTCCTACATCTCGCGGAACTACGTGGCGCTCACCCCCCAGGTCGTGACGATCGGCTGCAAGGAGCCCTACGAGGTCTACGACAACCGGCAGCTGCGCCGGATGCTGATCGTCTCCAACGCCCTGCGCGAGTACACCGGCTGCAATCTGAGCGAGGTCCGGATCGATCCGGAGCCGGACGCCACCCGGGTGAAGCGCTTCCGCACCGCCGCCCGGGCCTATCTCGACGAGACCGTGCGCGAGGATTGCCGGATCACCGGCGAGACCGTGTTCGATCCGCTGAAGACCGAGTTCGCCTACGCGTGCGACGCGCCGATCGAGAAGCGCGGCACGGTGGTCCCCCGCCTGCCGGGCCGCAACCCCGGCCTCGGGGTGCGCTGACCGGCCGGCGGCGCGCCGTCAGGCGCCCGGCTTCGGGAAGGTCCGCTCAGCCGCGTCCCCGGCGGCGGCGAGCAGGGCGCGGGCGAAGGCCCGGGCCTCGGCCCGGTCGAGCACGATCGCGGCGGTCACCGGCGCGCCGCCGAGGTCGGCGAGGGCGAGTTCCAGGCGCACCCCGTCGGGCACGGCGCTCGCCTGCAGGCTCCAGCCGGAGCCCCGATCCGTGCTCTCCGCCATCTCACGCTCCTCCCGCCTGCCCCGGGAAAACGCCGCAGGCGCCCGCCGGAACCGCCCGTGCGCGGGACTGTTCCCGAGCCGTGCCCAGCGCTTCCCTGCCTCGCCTGTCCGCTTACCTCAAGGCCGCGGGCCCCGGACTCGTGGTGATGCTGGCCGATACCGATGTCGGAAGCCTCATCACGGCGGCCCAGAGCGGGGCGCGCTGGGGCTACGCGCTGCTGCTCCTGCAGATCCTGCTGGTGCCGATCCTGTACGTCGTCCAGGAGCTGACGGTGCGGCTCGGGACCGCCACCGGGCGCGGCCACGGCGCGCTGATCCGGGAGCGGTACGGGCCGGTCTGGGCCTGGATCTCGTACGGCGGCCTCGTGGTCGCCGGCCTCGGCGCCATCGTCACGGAATTCTCCGGCATCGCCGGCATCGGGGACCTGTTCGGGGTGCCGCGGCTCGTGAGCCTCGGCCTGCCGGCCTGCCTGCTCCTCGGGCTCGTCCTCACCGGGAGCTACCGGCGCGTGGAGGTCGTGGCGATCGTGGTCGGACTGTTCGAGCTGGTCTTCGTCGGGCTCGCCGCCGCGGCGCGGCCGAACGTGTCCGAGATCGTCGCCTCCTTCGGGCACATGCCGCTGGGCGACGGTCAGTTCCGGGTGCTGATCGCCGCCAATATCGGCGCGGTGATCATGCCGTGGATGATCTTCTACCAGCAGTCGGCGATCGTCGATAAGGGCCTGGGCTGGGAGCACGCGCGGCGCTCGCGGCTCGACACGCTCGTGGGCGCGGTGATCTCGCAATGCGTGATGGGCGCGATCCTCGTCGCCGCCGCCGCCACGATCGGCAAGGCCGGGCAGGGCAGCGCGAAGGGGCTGGAGACCGTCGGCGACCTCGCGGGCGCCTTCACGCCGGCCCTCGGGCCGTGGCTCGGACAGGTGGTGTTCGGGGTGGGCATCGTCGCGGCGGCCTTCGTGGCGCTCAACGTCGTGGCCCTGGCGCTGGCCTGGGGGTTCGGCGACGTGACCGGCCGGCCCCACTCCCTGGAGCAGTCCCCCCGGGAGGCGCCGGCCTTCTACGGCGCCTTCGCGCTCGCCGTCGCGGCGGGGGCGGGCGCCGTGCAGCTCGTGCCGAACCTCGTGGCGCTCAACATCGCCGTGGAGGTGATGAACGCGCTGCTCCTTCCCCTGGCGCTCGGCCTGCTGATTCTCCTGGCCACCCGGGCCCTGCCCGAGGGACAGCGCGTGGCGGGCGCCTACAAGTGGCTGGTCTACACGGTGTCGGGCCTCACCGTCGCCTTCGCGATGGTCGGCGTCCTGGACGGGGTGGGCCTGCTCTGACGCGATTGACGCAGGGCCCCCGATGATGTCTCCCGCGGGCTCCGATCAGGTGGAGTTCGAACATGCAAGAGATCTGGTTCCGCGCGGGCGAGGCCACGGTGCTGGCGGCCGAGGGCCAGTACACCGACGCCATGCCGGAGGTGCTGATCGGCTCGGTGCGCGGCCCGGTGGGTCAGGCCTTCGCGTCGATGATGGGGCAGGTCCAGGGCCACACGCGGATGTTCGTGGTGCGCGACCTCAACCAGTTGGTGCGCCCGGCCACGATGATGACCACCAAGGCCACGATCCACACGGCCGAGTACGTCGAACTCCTCGGCGGCGTGGTCCAGGCCGCCACCGGCGACGCGATCGTGGACTGCATCATCGAGGGCATCCTGCCCAAGGACGGGCTCGACGAGCTGTGCATGATCATCATGATCTGGCTCGATCCCCGCTGCGCGGAGGACGACAACCTCGACCAGAAGGACCTCTACCGGACGAACTACGAGGCGACGAAGCTCGCCATCGCCCGCGCCCTCAAGGGCGAGCCGACGGTGGACGAGCTGATCGCCAACCGGAAGACCGTGAAGCACTACGCGCTCGACGGCGTGATCGAGTACTGATCGGCCGCGCGGACCGCATCCCGCCGGCTCAGGTAAGCCTCAGCCCGGCGGGATGCGCCCCACCGAGCAGAGGGTGCGCACCGTGCTGCTGCCCGGGTCGGTGTAGCAGGAGGCCGACCAGCCGTTCTGCTGGATGAACGACTTGCGCCGCTCCGCCAGCGCGGTCCGGTAGGCGTTGGCGATGATCGGCTCGACGGTCGCGGCCGGCTCGCCGACGAGGATCTCGGAGGCCACCGACAGGTCGCGGAAGAAGGCCGCCGAGGGGGCCGGCTCGGCGGAGGTCGCCTGCACGATCGGCTCGGCCCGGCAGGTGACGTCGAACTTGATCGGGCCGGCCACGCGGATGTCGATGCTGGGGCCGGCGCGCTTGCCGACCCGGCCGCCGATCGCGCCGGCGATCTGGCGGGTGAGGTCGTCGCAGCTGTCGGCCCGGGCGGCCTCCGCCAGGAGGGGCAGGGCCGCGCAGGCGGCGAGGAGGAGGCGCGGAACGGCGAAGCTCGACATCGCCGCACTCTACGCCCGGCGCGGGGCCTGTCGAGGGGCGCGCCTCAGTGGAAATCCCGGCTGCGGTACACGCGCCGGTCCGGGGGCACGCCGAAATCCGTGTTCTCGGGCGGCAGCCTCATGCCGGCCTCGCGCAGGTCGCGTAAGGAGGCGGTGAGGTCGCGGAACCCCTCCGCCACGAGGTGGACCACCCCGTCCGCCCGCTGGATCCGGCCGCGCACGGCGAGGAACCGGGCCTGCATGGCGGCCCGGCGGTTGGCCTCGAACACCGCCTTCCAGACGATCACGTTGGCGATACCGGTCTCGTCCTCCAGGGTCAGGAAGACCACGCCCTTGGCGGTGCCCGGCCGCTGTCGGATCAGCACGAGGCCCGCCACCGTGACCCGCGCGCCCTGGGGCAGGGCCGGATCGAGATGGGCCCGGACCGGGATCGCGCCGATCCGGGCGAGCCGCCCCCGGAAGAAGGCGACCGGATGCCCCTGCAGGGACAGGCCGGTGGCGGAATAATCCTCGGCCACCGCCTCGGACGGGGCCAGGGCCGGCAGGTCCACAGCCGGCTCGTGCCGGAACAGGCCGTCATCGGCGTGCCAGGCGAAGAGCGGCAGCGGCGCGTCCAGCAGATGGGCCCGGCGCTCGCTCGGATCGGCTCGGGCGGCCTTGCGGGCCGAGGTCCCCTCCAGGGTGCGGACCATCCAGAGGGCGGCGCGCCGGTCGAGGCCGAGCGAGCGGAACGCGTCCGCCTCGGCCAGGCGCTCCAGGGCGTTGCGGGGCAGGGCGAGGGACGCCTGCAGGCCCTCGATGCTGGCGTAGCCGTTGGCGCGCAGCCGCACGAGCCGGCGCATGGCGGCCTCGGGCAGGCCGCGCACCGCGCGCAGGCCGATCCGCACGGCGTGCAAGGCCGGATTCCCGCCCGGCTCCAGGGTGCAGTCCCAGTCGCTGGCGTTGACGCAGACGCCGCGCACCTCGACGCCGTGGGCGCGGGCGTCGCGCACCAGCTGGGCCGGCTGGTAGAAGCCCATGGGCTGGGCGTTGAGGATCGCCGCCAGGAAGACGTCGGGGTGGCGGCACTTCATCCAGGCCGAGGCGTAGACGAGGAGCGCGAAGCTCGCCGCGTGGCTCTCCGGGAAGCCGTAGGTGGAGAAGCCGCGGATCTGCGCGAAGCAGCGCTCGGCGAAGTCCTTCGGGTAGCCCCGGCGGGTCATGCCGCCCACGAACTTGTCCGCGAACCCGCCGATCGAGCCGACATGGCGGAAGGTCGCCATGGCACGGCGCAACCCGTCGGCCTCGGCCGGGGTGAAGCCCGCCGCCGTGATGGCGATCTGCATGGCGTGCTCCTGGAACAGCGGCACCCCGTAGGTCTTCTGCAGGACCTCCTTCAGCTCGTCGGCCGGGCCGTGGTGCGGGTGCGGGGCCGGGTACTCCACCGGGTCGATCCCGGAGCGCCGCCGCAGGTAGGGGTGGACCATGTCGCCCTGGATCGGGCCGGGGCGCACGATCGCGACCTGCACCACGAGGTCGTAGAATTCCTTCGGCTTCAGGCGCGGCAGCATTGACATCTGCGCCCGGCTCTCGACCTGGAACACGCCGACGGAATCGGCCTTCGCCAGCATCGCGTAGGTCGCGGGATCGTCCTGCGGCAGGTCGGCCAGCGTCGCGTAGAAGGTGCCGTGGTCCCGCTCCAAGAAGTCGAGGCCGCGCTTGAGGCAGGTCAGCATGCCGAGCGCCAGCACGTCGACCTTCATCAGCCCGATCGCGTCGATGTCGTCCTTGTCCCACTCGATGAAGGTGCGGTCCGCCATGGCGCCGTTGCCCACCGGCACGGTCTCGTCGAGCCGGCCGCGGGTCAGCACGAAGCCGCCGACGTGCTGCGACAGGTGGCGGGGGAAGCCGATCAGCTGGTGGGCGAGGTCGAGCGCCTGACGGATCGCGGGATTCTCCGGGTCGAGGCCGGCCTCGCGCACGTGCCGGTCCGGCATGCCGGTGCCCCAGGAGCCCCAGACCGTGTCGGCGATCGCCGCGGTCACGTCCTCGGTCAGGCCCAGGACCTTGCCGACCTCGCGGATCGCCATGCGCGGGCGGTAGTGGATCACCGTGGCGCAGAGGGCGGCCCGCTCCCGCCCGTAGCGGGCGTAGAGGTGCTGGATCACCTCCTCGCGGCGCTCGTGCTCGAAATCGACGTCGATGTCGGGCGGCTCGCCGCGGTTCTCCGAGATGAACCGGGCGAAGAGCAGCCGGTGCTTCGACGGGTCCACCGCGGTGATGCCGAGGCAGAAGCACACGGCGGAATTGGCCGCCGAGCCGCGGCCCTGGCAGAGGATGCCCTGGCCGCGGGCGAACTCGACCACGTCGAACAGGGTCAGGAAGTAGCGGGCGTAGTCCATCTTGGCGATGAGCCGCAGCTCCTCGCGGAGCGTCGCCGCGACGGCGTCCGGGACCTCGCCGGCGTAGCGCCAGCGCGCCCGCTCCCAGGTCTTCTCCTCCAGGTATTCCTGCGGCGTGCGCCCGGGGGGCACGGGCTCGTCCGGGTACTCGTAACGCAGCTGCGCCAAGTCGAAGGCGCAGGCCTGCGCGATCTCGACGGTGCGGGCCAGCGCCTCCGGGTGGTCGGCGAACAGCCGCGCCATCTCGGGCGGCGGCTTCAGGTGGCGCTCGGCATTGGCCTCCAGGCGGTAGCCGGCGTCCTCGATCCGGCAGCCTTCGCGGATGCAGGTGACCACGTCCTGGAGCGGGCGCCTGTCGGGATGGTGGTAGAGCGCGTCCGAGACCGCGACCATCGGGGCGCCGGAGGCCGCGCCCAGCTCGGCGAGCAGCCCGAGGCGCCGCCGCTCGTCGCCGCGGCGCGTGTGGCTCGCCCCGAGGAAGGTCCGGCCCGGCGCCGCGGCGGCCAGCGCCTCCAGCCGGGCCCGGAAGCCCTCCGGCAGGCGCCGGGCCGGCGGCATGGCGATGAACATCTGCCCCTCCGAGGCCTCCAGCATCTCGGCGAAGGCGAAGCGGCAATCGCCCTTGCGGACGCGCCGGTTGCCGAGGGTGAGCAGCCGGCAGAGGCGGCCCCAGGCCTCGCGGTCCATCGGGTAGGTGACGGCCTCGAACCCCTCCTCGGTGACGAGGCGCACCCCCGGCAGGATCCGGATCGCGGTGCCCTGCGGTTCGAGGGCGCGGGCCGCCGCGTGCGCGCGCACCACACCGGCCACGGTGTTGCGGTCGGCGATGCCGATGGCCTCGAGGCCGTAGGAAGCCGCCTGCGCGACGAATTCCTGCGGGTGCGCGGCGCCGTGCAGGAAGGAGAAGTTCGTGGTGACGGCGAGCTCGGCGTACGGGAGCTGAGGCGCGGTCACGCGAACAGCCCGTGGACGTACCACGCGGCCGGGCGGTCGGGGGCGTGCGGGCCGTCGCGGTAGAGCCAGAGCCGGTGCCCGGCCTCGCACTCGATGCGGTAGTAATCGCGATCCGCGCCGGGCTCGCGCCACCATTCGGCGGCGATCCGCTCCGGCCCCTCGGCATGGGTGACCCGGTGGATCCGGGCGCGCCAGCGGAAGCGCCGGGGCGGCCCCTCCGGAACGGTCGAGAGCACGTCGAGGGCGGCCTCGCCGCGGGGGAAGATGACCAGGGGGCGGGGCGGGAGGTCTTCGGGCCAGGGGGACGCGCGGGTGCGCGCCTTCCCTTCCATCCCTGTGCGGGAGGTTGCCCCCATCGGGGTCGAACACCGCCCTTGATCGAGGAGCGCACCCGGCCCCCCCTCCCGTGCGGGAGAAGGTCGGGGTGAGGGACGGGAAGCGTCGGGATCGAGCACACCGCCGCCGTGAGAGGCGGTCGCGCCGCGTCCCGCAGGACCTGATCCCTCTCCCTGCCCCTCTCCGGCCACCCAGACCCGGCTCCGGTCGGCCCGCTCGGGCAGGTGGCTCGCCCGGGGCTCGAGCCGCAGGAGCGCCCGCCCGAGGCGCTGCGCCAGGGCATCGGCCAGGACGCCGACCCCGTCGCCCGCGGACGCCGCGCCGAGATCCGTCTGGCGGGCCGGCATGGGACCGGTCACCGTGACGGCGAGCGCCACCGTCTCGAACCCGAAGCCGGCGTCGAGGGCGGAGCCCAGCCGGTCGAGGCGCAGGGAGACGAGGGCCGCGACCCGCTCCGGGCAGCGCTCGGGGCGGGACAGGCCGAGATCGAGGACGCGCAGGGCGCCGTCCACCCGGTGCAGGCTGAGGCGCAGGGCGCAGGCGCCGAGCCCGTCCCGCTCCAGCCGGGGGGCGGTCTCGGCCATCAGGTCCCGGGCGGTCCGGACGATGTCCGCTTGCCGCCCGATCGGGTCGAGGAAGCCGCGCGCGGCGGCGTAGGCGGCGGCCTCCGTCAGGGGCGCCAGCGGCTCGGGCCGGCGGGCCAGGGCCTGATCGAGGCGCAGGAGCAGCGCCGCGCCGAAGCGGCGGGCGAGGGGCCCCCGGGGCAGGGCGTCGAGTTCGCCGATCCGGCGCAGGCCGAGCCGCTTCAGCCCCGCGACCGTACCGGGATCGAGGCGCAGGGCGTCCACGGGGAGAGCCCGCAGGGCCTCGGGGGCCCCGCCCGGCGGCACCACGACCCGGTCGCCCCCGCCATGCCGCGCCAGCGCGAAGGCCCCGCCGGGCGTGTCGGCCAGCGCGATCCCCGCCGGGACGCTGCTCCGCGCGAGCCGGGCGGCCAGGTCCGCGACGAGGTTCGCCTCGCCGCCGCGCAGGTGGCTCGCGCCGGCGACGTCGATGTAGAGCCCGTCCGCCGCCTCACCCGGCCCGAACGGCGCCACGAGGGGCGCGTACCCGCTCGCCCAGCGGCACAGCCGCAGCAGGGCGTCCCGGTCGGCTTCCGGGTCGGCGGGATAGACCTGGAGCGGGACGCCGATCCGCGCCCGGACCCGGCCGAGGGGCTCGCCGACCCGGAGGCCCAGGGCGCGGGCCTCCGGGTCGAGGGCCACGAGCCGCAGCCCGCCGGACCCTTCGGCCGCCACCGCGAGGGGGCCGCGCTCAGGCGCGAGACCCGCCCGCCGCAGCCGCGTCACCGGCCAGTGGCTCAGGCAGATGCAGACGATGCGCGGCATGGTCCCACTCCACAAGCCAGTCGCCGCCCCGCCCGTTGCGGCAGCGGTCGAGCCGCGCCCGCCAGCGCGGCCTGTCCAGGGTCCCGAACCGGTCCCGCGCCGCCGGCGCCGACGCGATCCGCCAGCGGGTGGCGGCCCCGTTGGGCAGGCTGGCGGGCGCCGGCCGCAGGATCAGCAGCAGCGGCGGCGCGGGCCCTTCCGCGGCGAGCTGCAGGCGCCGGCCCGGCTTCAGCGGCAGCCCGTCCCGCAGGAGGCCGATCAGGGCCGTGAGCGCCCGCGCGTGCAGGGCCGCCTCCAGGGCGCGGAACACCTCCGCGTCGCTGCCGGCTTCCAGCAGCAGCAGGCGGCCGGGGTCGAGGCCGAGGCCGGCGAGACCGTGCCCGTAGGGCAGGGGCTGGCCGGGCGCGGCGGCGATCAGCGCCTCTCCGGGCGCCCGGGCGAGGTGGCGGGCGCAGAGCGCCAGGGCGAAGCCCAGGGCCGCGATCGCGTCCGCGGGCTCGGCCGGCGCGATCTCGTGGGGCGGCCCGAGGACGAGGCCGCCGCCGGGCAGGTGCGCGTCGAGGTCCGGCACGCCGAGCGGCAGGACCAGGGACGGATCCCGGCCCCGGTCCGGCGGCGCGAGGCGCACCCGCAGGGCCGCCAGCCGGGCCCGGGGATCGCTCGGCGCGAGCGCCGCCTCGGTCTCGTCCGCAGGGTCCAGCCCCATCTCCATCGGCTCCGGTCATGCTGGACGATAGGAACAGAACAGGAACAGGCACAAACGGTTTCCGCAAGGTCCCGAAATCGCGCGTGGCGGCAGCGGCTTGGCCTGTGGACGGCTGTGGACGCCGGTGGACTCGACAGCCACCTCTGGGTTCGAGGTCACGGTTGACCGCAATCGCAGGGCGAGACCAATGTCCCGACGCCGCGCGCGTGACGCGGCCGGACCGGACCGCGCATGCGCTCAGCCCTCAGCTCAGCCCTCACCCTGACGTTCCTGCTCGCCCTGGCGGGGGCGGCACTCGGCCAGCAGGCGGATCCGCCGGGTGCCGCCGGTCCGGATCCGGCCGCGTCCGCCCCCGCGACGGGGCGGTCTCGCCCGGCCCGCCCGCGGGTCCGCCACGCGCAGGCCCCGAGCCAGCCGATCATGGTCTACGACGCGCGGATCGAGGCCGGCGACCTGCGGATCTCGGGCTCGGTGCGCAAGCCCGGGGCGATCGTGGTGCTGGACGACGACATCTCGATCCAGGCCGACCGGCGCGGCCGGTTCACCTTCCGGCTGCCCTACCGGCCCTCGACCTGCGTGGTGACGCTGAAGGCGGAGCCGGACGAGCGCGAGGCGGTGGTGGCGAACTGCGCGCCCGAGGGGCCGCCCGGACCGCCCGGTCCCCAGGGTGCGGCGGGACCGGCCGGCGAGACGGGCCCCAAGGGTGAGACGGGCCCCAAGGGTGAGACCGGTCCCAAGGGCGAGCAGGGGCCCAGGGGGGATCAGGGGATCAAGGGCGAGCAGGGCCCTCAAGGCGAGCGGGGCCTCAAGGGCGATACGGGTCCCCAGGGCGAGCCCGGCCCGAGAGGAGAGCCCGGTCCCGCGGGCGCGGTCGGCCCACAGGGCGCACCGGGTCCGAAGGGCGACGCGGGCGCCGCGGGCCCACGGGGTCCGGTCGGACCGCAGGGCGGCCCGGGTCCGAAGGGCGAGGCCGCCGCGGCCAGCCTGCGGCCCGTGCGCAAATCCGACTGCCCGGGGGGCTGCACGATCACCTGCGGGACCGGCGAGATGCTGGTCACGGCCCACTGCCTCAAGGGCGGCGCGCCGGTCTACGAGGGGGAGGGCGTCAGCTGCCCGGCGGAGGCGTCCGGCATCGTCGGGTTCTGCACGCGGCCCTGAGGCGGGCAACCCTGATCCCGGCGGCTCAGCCGCCGGTCTCGCGCAGCCAGTCGAGCATCCCGGCGGCGGCCACCCGGCCGCCCGCGAAGGCGCCCTGGAGCAGGTAGCCGCCGGTCGGCGCCTCCCAGTCGAGCATCTCGCCGGCCAGGAACAGGCCGGGATGGGCGCGCAGCATGGACCGCCCGTCGAGGGCGTCGAGCCGGACGCCGCCCGCCGTCGAGATCGCCCGCTCGATCGGCGCGGAGGCGGTGAGGGTGATGGGCGCGGCCTTGATCAGACCGGCGAGGGCCCCGGGCTCCGTCGGGAGGGCGCCGCCGGCCGCCTCGCGCAGCAGACCCGCCGCCGCGGGCGCGAGGCCCGCGGCCTTGCGCAGCCGGGTCCCGGCCGAGTCGCCCGGCCGGGCGCCGGACAGGCGGCGGGCGAGGGCCTCCCGGGTCAGGTCGGGGCGGAGATCCACGACCAGCCGCGCGCTGCCCCCGGCCGCGATCGCCTCCCGCAGGGGGCGCGAGAGAGCGTAGATCGCCCCGCCCTCGATGCCGGCCTCCGTGATCACGGCCTCGCCCCGCACCGTGGTGCCCGCGCAGGTGAGCGCCACCCGCTTCAGCGGCGCGCCGGAGAACCGCTCCCGGAACAGGTCGGACCACGCCGCCGCGAAGCCGGCATTGGCCGGACGCAGGGGCGCCACCGCCACGCCGAGCCCTTCGAGGAGCGGCACCCAGCGCCCGTCCGAGCCGAGGCGGGGCCAGCTGGCCCCGCCCAGCGCCAGCAGGGTGGCGCGGGGGCGGAGGTCCAGGGGACCGTCCGGGGTCTCGAAGCGCAGGCCTTCGGCGATCCCCGTGAGCCGGTGGCGGGTGCGGATCCGGACGCCGAGGCGGTCGAGCCGCGCCAGCCACGCCCGCAGCAGCGGCGAGGCCTTGAAGCTTTGCGGGAAGACGCGCCCGCTCGAGCCGACGAAGGTCGGCTCGCCGAGATTCGCGCACCACGTCCTGAGCGCGTCGGGCGGGAAGGCCGCGATGGCCGCGTCGAGGACGCCGCGCGGATGGTAGCGGGCGAGGAACTCCGCCCGCGCCTCGCTGTGGGTGATGTTGAGGCCGCCGCGCCCGGCGATCAGCAGCTTGCGGGCGACGGACGGCATGCGCTCGTAGACCGTGACCGCGCGGCCGGCCTCCCCCAGCAGCTCGGCCGCGGCGAGCCCGGCCGGCCCGCCGCCCACGATGGCGATTGCATCCCTGTCATCCGGCATGGGCCGGGAGAGCGACAGCCCGGCGCCCTCTGTCAAGGGCGAAGGCCGGATCGGCGCCGGGCGCCATGGGCTGGCCTCCGGCGTTGCGCTAGGAACCGGGTACGTCCGGACCTGCGTTCTTTCCGATCCCGGGCGCCGCGGATACCGGCACACCGGCCCGCGACCGCGGTCCGTCCGCACACCTCCTCATGCCGCCCCAGGCCCCGTCCGCCCCGGACGGTCGGCCGGCACGGTCCGGATCAGAGGCTCTCAGACACGTGGCCAGTCCCGTCGCCGTCACCGAGGTCCAGCCGCAAACCCGGGCGCGGCCGGCCGGCCCGCAGGCCGCGCTCAGCCCCGGCGAGATCCGCGCCATCGTCTACGGGCTGATGACCGCGATGCTGCTCGCGGCCCTCGACCAGACCATCGTGGCGACCGCCATGCCGACCATCGGCCTCGACCTCGGCGACGCCGCGAACCTGCCCTGGATCGTCACCGCCTACCTGCTGGCCTCCACGGCGGTGACCCCGCTCTACGGCAAGCTCAGCGACATCCACGGCCGGCGGATCATGCTGCTGATCGCCATCGCGACCTTCGTGGTCGGCTCGCTCGCCTGCGCGCTCGCGCCCACGATGGTGGCGCTGGCGCTCGCCCGGGGCCTCCAGGGCGTCGGCGGCGGCGGGCTGATCGCCCTGGCGCAGACCATCCTGGCCGACATCATGTCGCCCAAGGAGCGGGCGCGCTACCAGGTGGTGATCGCGGGCGTGTTCGTGACGGCCTCGGTGGCGGGGCCGCTGCTCGGCGGCTTCTTCGCCCAGCACCTGCACTGGTCGCTGATCTTCTGGATCAACCTGCCGATCGGCTGCCTCGCCTTCGCGCTCACCAACGCCAACCTGAAGCGCCTGCCGCGCCACGAGCGCCGCCACCGGCTGGACTATCCCGGCGCCGCCCTGATGGTGGCGGGCTCCGTCACCCTCCTGCTGGCCCTGAGCTGGGGCGGGGTGCGCTATCCCTGGGACTCGGCGCCGGTCCTCGCCCTCCTCGCCGGGGCGGCCGTGCTGGGGGGCGGCTTCGCGGCGCGGCTCGCCACGGCGCCGGAGCCGCTGATCCCCACGGAGGTGCTGAAGGACCGGGTGGTCTACAGCGCGACGCTGGCGGCCTGCTTCGCCATGGGCACCTTCATCGGGCTCACCATCTACGTGCCGATCTTCCTCGAAGGGGTGATCGGGCTCTCGGCGAGCGAGTCCGGCGTGGCCCTGGTGCCGCTGATGATCGGCACCGTCACGGGCGCGACCCTGTCGGGCCGGTCGATGCTGCATTTCCGGCACTACAAGCGGGTACCGCTGGCGATGATGTGCGTCAGTCTCGCCTGCTGCGCCACCATCGCCTGGCAGGGCCGGGCGCTGCCCTTCTGGCTCATGGAGGTGCTGTTCGCGCTGCTCTCCATGGGAATCGGGACGATCCTCCCGCTCTCGACCATCTCGATCCAGAACGCCGTGGAGACGCACCAGCTCGGCATCGCCACCGCCGCGATGAACTTCTTCCGCTCCCTCGGCGGGGCGCTGATCGTGGCGGCCTTCGGGACGATCGTGCTCGGCGGCGCCGCGGGCGGGGCAGGGGGAGGGGCGCACGACGTGGAGAGCCTGATCCGCGGCGCGGACCCGGCCCAGCTCGCCCTGACTTTCCGCTACGTCTTCCTGGCCGCCTGCCTCGGCCTGCTCGGCGCCTTCACGTTCCTGGCGCTGATGGAGGAGCGGCCCCTGCGCGAGCGCACGTCGCCGAAGATGGCCGCCGAGACGCCGGAGGCCTCCACCTGACGGCCCCCGGGGTGGACTTCTGCCGATCCCGCGACGCCGGACCGGGCCGGGATCCCGTCACCGCGCACGCGGGCGGGGCCGAGACGGGAGACCGCTCCGGAGCAGGTCGCGGACGCGTGCGGGTGCTCGCGCCTTCCGGCGGCATCCGGAAGGTGACGCGCTCCTTCGTCGCGCCGGGGCCACGGGGGCCGGATATCGTCACCGGTCCGCGCGCCACGCCGGCGCTCTGCCCTTGATTCGCCCGGATCGCCCCTTACGTCGACCTCATCGGCTGCGGGCCCCTCTGGCGGGCGCTCCTCAGCGCCCGTGATGTCGGAGCCGATGCTTTCCATTCGGAATCAGCATCAGGTCCCGCACATGATGGACGTCCTTACCGTCGTATGGCTCGGCAAGCCGTTGTGGATGTGGCTCGGGTTCCACGTCCTGATCGCCTGCCTGCTCGCCTTCGACCTCGGGCTCCTCCACCGCGACAAGGAGCACGAGATCGGCGTCCGGGAGAGCCTGCTGCTCACCGGCTTCTACCTCGCCCTCGGCCTCGCCTTCGGCGGCTGGATCTGGTGGTATCTCGGGCCGTCCTCCGCCGAGGAATACGTCACCGGCCTCGTGGTCGAGAAGTCGCTGTCGATGGACAACGTCTTCGTCATCGCCATGATTCTCACGGCTCTGGGCGTCCCCCGGGCCGCCCAGCACCGGGTCCTGCTCTGGGGCATCCTGGCGGCCGTGGTGCTGCGCGGCCTGATGATCGGCCTCGGCGCCGCCCTGGTGCACGAGGTGCACTGGGTGCTCTCCCTGTTCGCCGCCTTCCTGATCTACGCCGGCCTGAAGATCCTGATCGCGGGCGACGAGGAGGAGGGCGACTTCCAGAACAGCGCCGTCGTGCGCTGGTTCAAGACGACCTTCCGGGTCACGCCCGACCTGCACGGCCAGCGCTTCACGGTGCGCAAGACCGACCCGAAGACCGGCAAGGTCGCCCTGTACTTCACGCCGCTGGCCCTCGCCCTGGTGCTGGTGAACGGCGCCGACGTGATCTTCGCGGTCGACAGCGTGCCGGCGATCTTCGCGATCACCACCGACACGTTCGTCGTCTACACCTCCAACATCTTCGCGATCCTGGGCCTGCGCGCCCTCTACTTCGCGCTCGCCGCCATGGTCGACCGGTTCGCCTACCTGAAGACGGCGCTGGCCTTCATCCTGATCTTCATCGGCGCCAAGATCGTGGTGGCCGACACGTTCGGGCTCATCCACGTGCAGCCCTGGGTCTCCCTGGTGGTGACCCTGACGCTGCTGGCGGCCGGTGTCTTCTACAGCCTCTGGCGGACCCGGACCGACGCTTCGGCCGCGGCCGCCCCGGAGGCCGCCCCCCCGCACGAGGCGCGGGCCCACCGCGCCTAAGGGGGGCCCGGCGGGCGCCCGGCCCTCAGGACGCCGGCAGCGCCGCGATCAGGTCGCGCAGGGTGGTGATGGTGGAGGCGTCGGCCACGCCGTCCACCCGCGCCGGGCGGAAATGGCGCTGGAACGCGGTGACCACAGCCCGGGTGCGCGCGTCGAACGTCCCGGTCACCGGCAGGTCGTAACCGTAGAGCGCGAACATCGCCTGCAGCGCCTCGACGGGCTGGCCAGCATCGCCCCGCGCGAGGAAGCGGCCGTCCTGGAGGCGCGCGGGCGGCACGTGGTGACCCACCCCCGCCGCCGCGAGGCGGTCCCACGGGAAGATCTCCCCCGGATCCTCCTTGCGCTCGGGCGCCACGTCGGAATGGGCGAGCACCCGCTCCGGCGGGATCGGCCAGCGGCCGAGGATGTCCCGGGCCAGCGCGATCACGGCTTCGACCTGCGCCTCCGGGTACGGCGGCAGCCCGCCGGCATGGCCCGGATTCACGATCTCGATCCCGATCGACCGGGAATTGACGTCGGTCTCGCCCTTCCAGGCGCCGGCCCCGGCGTGCCAGGCCCGGCGGGCCTCCGGCACCATCTGGACGGTGCCGCCATCCTCGAACACGAGGTAGTGCGCCGAGACCTCGCTCAGCGGGTCGCGCAGGCGCGCGAGGGCGGCGGCCCCGCTGTCCATCCCGGTGTAGTGCAGGATCAGCATGTCGAGCGGCCCCGCGCGGCGGGCGCCGTGGTTCGGCGAGGGCGCGACGCGGCGGGCCAGGGGGCTGTCGGGCGCGAGACTCACCGGAGTCCGCGCTCCTGCGCGATCCGGTCATAGGCCGCGTTGATCGCGGCGAGCCGCCGCGTGGCGATGGCGACCGCCTCCGTCGGCAGGCCGCGAGCGAGCGCCCGGTCCGGGTGGTGCTCGGCCACCAGCGCCCGGTGGCGGGCCTTCACGGCGGCGTCGTCCGCCCCGCGGTCGAGCCCGAGGACGCCGTAGGGATCGTCCGGCAGCCGCACGTGGCGGGCGGCGATGCGCCGGAACGCCGCCTCGTCGAATCCGAAGATGCCCGAGACGGCGCGCAGGTAGCGCTCCTCGGCCTCGTGCAGCGCCCCGTCGGCGCCGGCGATCTGGAACAGGCCGTCGAGCACGTCCTCGAGGAGCGCCGGCTCGTCGCCGAAGGTGGTCGCCAGTTGCTGGGCGTAGGCCTCGAAGCCGCTCGTGGTCTTCTTGGCGAGGTCGAACAGGCGCTCGACGCCCGCCCGCGCGGACGGCTCCACCTGCACGACCCGGCCGAACGCCTCGACCTCCGACGGCAGCACGACCCCGTCGGACTTGGCCATCTTGGCGGCGAGCGCCACGAGTCCGGTGGTGAACACGACGTCGCGCGGCGTCCGCCCGAAGGGCGCGCCGACGCGGTCGAGCAGGAAATGGCCCGCGACCCCGCCGATCAGCGCCCCGAGCGGACCGCCGAGCGCGAGGCCGAATCCGGCACCGCCGAGCTTGCCCCAGACGCCCTGAGACTTGGTCGCCTGATTCATGGGCGGACCGGTCCCGGCGCTGATCCTCGGCTCGGCTCTGTCATCGGGGGCGGCGGGGTTCCGGCGCCGGGACGGGCCCGGCCGAGCGACGGGATAGCCGCTCCGCACGCCGCGAGGAAGGGCCGGGACGCGCCCGGCCCCCCCAGGTACGCTCAGCGCGGCTCAGCGGCAGTAGACGTTGCCGTAGGCGTCGCGGTAGGTGCCGTAGGGGCAGCGCGGCGCGGTCGAGGCGCCCACGATGGCACCGCCGGCGCCGCCGATCGCGGCACCCGCCAGGGCACCGCCCGCGCGGCCGGTGGCCGCCGCGCCGATCGCCGCACCGGTCAGGGCGCCGAGGCCGGCACCGCCCAGAGCCCGGTCCTCCGGGGTGTTGCAGCCGGCGAGCGAGAGGGCGGCGATGGTGGCGATGGCGGCGGCCGTCAGCTTCTTCATGGTCCCCAGAACTCCCTTGTGTATCCGGTCCGGCCGGTGGCCGTGATCGTTGCGGATCGCGTCGAGCTTAGCAGGAAAGGAATGTCGGCCATACGGCTAAGGTTCCATCGGCCGCGGGACGAGTTGCGCCGGGTTCCCGTCTCGCCCTATGCCACGGTTCGGAGGCGCTCCGGCCGCAATGCCGCGACGCCCTATCCGGCACCACGCCCGGCACCAGTCCGGCTCATGTCCGAGGGTCCCATGCCGACAGCCACCACGATCGTCCGCCGGGCCGCGGTCCGCGCCGACCGCGTCGCCGACACGGTGACCCTCGACCGCGCGGCCCGGGCTGCCGTCGCGGGATCCCTGGTCGCCGAGGGCGGCCTCGGCTTCGACGTCGCGCTCACCAGGGCCGCGGCGCTCGAGGACGGCGACGCCCTGCGCCTCGACGACGGTCGGCTCGTCGCGGTGCGGGCGGCCGCCGAGGACCTCTTGGAGGTGCGCGCCGAGAATCCGGCCCGCCTGCTGCGCCTGGCCTGGCAGCTCGGCGGCAGCCACGTGGACGCCGAGATCGGCACGGACGTGCTCTACGTGCCGGCGACACCCGCCGCGGCCGAGCTGGTGCGGGGGCAGGGCTGCGTCGCGACCCCCGTCTCCCGCGCCTTCCGGCCCGAGCAGGCCGCCCACGATCACAGCACCTGCGGACACGATCACGGGCACGACCACCATGCCCACGATCACGACCACGATCATCACGACCACGGTCACAAGCACGCGCACGACCACGGTCACAGCCACGGTCACAGCCACGATCACGGGCACCATCACGAGCACGGGCACCAGAAGCACGCCCACGATCACGCCCATGACCACGGCCATGACCACGGCCACGTGCACGGTCCCGGCTGCGGCTGCGGCCACGAGCACTAGCGTTCGAGCCGGGCCCGGTCCGGAGCGGCGCTCGGGGACAGGGCCGGTCAGACGGGACCGATCGGGGGTCCCGCGCCGGCTCCCGACCGCGGCCGCTCCACCACCGTCACGCGGCCGTCACGGGGCCGTCACTCCGCCGGGACGAAGCGCAGCGTGCCGGCGCGACGCGTGGGCTGGCCGGTGTCGTTCGTGTGATTGACGCCGTCCATCACCGGGACCTCCGGAAAGTCGAAGGGGCTGACCCCGTCCAGGCAGGCCACGTTGACGGCGTGGACGTTCGGGTCCGACCGCCGCTGATGATGCGTGTAGACGCCGCAGCGGGAACAGAAGAAGTGCTGCGCCGCCCCGGTGTGGAACCGGTAGGTCGTCAGCGCCTCCGCGCCCTGCAGGATCCTGACCCCGCCCGGCCGCGCCATGACGACGACGGCGCCGCGCATGCGGCAGTAGGAGCAGGTGCACCGGCGGATCGACGCGAGATCGTCGCCGAGGGCCGCCTCGAAGCGCACGGCCCCGCAATGGCAGCGGCCGGACCGGATCGTCGCGTCGTCCGCCATGGGCCGGGCCTTCCGTGCGTTTTCCTGCGATCCGACTCGGCGACAGACCCGGCCGGCGCTCCGACGTCTAGGTTCCCGACGCCGCGGGGACAATCACCATGTCTTCACGCGGCGTGTCAGGAAAACTCACGCTCCGCCGTCAGGACATCCGCTGCGCTCCGGGTCACAGGCGCTTCGGCACGGGCCTGCGGCAGTAGAGGCGCGCCTCCTCGTCTGACAGGCTGTCCTGGGCCGCCACGCACTGGTCGAGGGTGAGGCCGATGCTGGCCGCGTAGGGCTCGTCGGGCGACAGCGCCGCGCGGGCGAGGGCCGCCAGGTACAGCAGGAACGCCGCGGCCGCGGCGATCAGCGCGGCGACGACGGCGCGCTTCAGCAGCATCGCCGGCGACCGATCACGGGATACCGACCAGCAGCAGCGCGAGCGCGAGCACCGCCAGCCCCGCTCCGATCAACGCCACGGCGGTGTAGTCGCGTCCGGACCGCCGCGCGGACGCCCGGCCGGGCCGGTTCATGATCGGCGTTCCGGATCCCTGTGCAGCGTTCGGGCCCCGGGGCTGGCTCACTTCAGCAGGCCCCACAGGCCCGTGGCCAGTCCGAAGGTGAGCGAGAGCATCGCGGCGCAGACCAGGACGCGGTCGATCACGCGGGCGGCCCGATCCTCCGGCTGTGCGTCGATCATGGCGAGACCTCCTCGCGGCCAGAGTGGCGAACGGCTGTTGCTGACCTGTGTCGGCCCGCCGCCGGCACACGGGTTCGTGTTGTCCGCGACGGAAGCCGCCTCGGACGGGGCCGTGCCGGGCAGGGCTGTGCCGGGCGGGGCGCGGCGCCAGGGCACTGGAACACCCGGGAGACCGTGCGGTTGGACCGGCATCCCTATCGGAGACGACGCGTGACCACGGATCCGCTGCACAAATATCCCCGCCCGCCCTTCGCGGCGCAGCCCCAGAGCTTTCCCGGCAAGACCGGCCGCATGGAGCCGGAACCCGACCACGGCGAGGCGAGCTACAAGGGCTCGGGCAAGCTGACCGGTCGAGCGGCGCTGATCACCGGCGGCGATTCCGGCATCGGCCGCGCGGTCGCCATCGCCTTCGCCCGCGAAGGGGCCGACATCGCCATCTCCTACCTGCCCGACGAGCAGGCCGACGCGGAGGCGGTCGCCCAGTGGGTCGAGAAGGCGGGACGGCGGGCGCTGCTCCTGCCGGGCGACCTCAAGGACGCCGCCTACGGGCGCCAGATCGTCGCCCGCACGGTGGAGACGTTCGGGCGCCTCGACGTGCTGGTCAACAACGGGGCGTTCCAGCAGCCGAACGAGGACCTCGCCGGGATCGACGACGCCGTGTTCGAGGACCATTTCCGCACCAACGTGTTCGGCGCGTTCTACGTGACCAAGGCGGCGCTCGCCCATCTGAAGCCCGGCGCCTCGGTGATCTTCACCTCGTCGGTGAACTCCAAGCACCCGATGCCGTCGCTCCTGGCCTACAGCGCCACCAAGGGCGCCCTGAGCAACATGGTGCTCAGCCTCTCCCAGCTGCTCGCCGACAAGGGCGTGCGCGTGAACGGCGTGCTGCCCGGGCCGATCTGGACGCCGTTCATCCCCTCCGGGATGAGCCAGGATTCGGTGAAATCCTTCGGCAGCCAGGTGCCGTTCGGCCGGCCCGGACAACCGGCCGAACTCGCCTCGGCTTACGTGATGCTGGCCTCTGAGGAGAGCAGCTACACGTCGGGCGCGCTCGTCACGGTGGCCGGGGCCATGCCGGTGTTCTGACGCGCCCCTCCGGTGCGCTTCGCGGACGGGCCCCGCGCCGGGGGGCGCCCGTCCGCGCGACGGCGCGCTCAGGCGGCGCGCATCTCGACGAGGAACCGCATCACCTCGGCGCGCAGGGCCTCGGCGCTGCGGCAGACATCGCCGGCCGCCGCGCCGACCTCCGCGGCCACGCGGTGCGTCGCCTCCGCGGCCGACGAGGCCGAGACCACGTTCTGGCTCACGGCGTCGGTTCCCCGGGCGGCCTCGTCGATGTTCTGCGAGATGTGCCCGGTGGCGAACCGCTGCTGCTCGACCGCCGCCGCGATCGCGCTGGCGATCGCGTTCATCGTGTCGACGGTCCTGCCGATCGCGTGGACCGCCCCGACCGCCTCCGTCGTCTCGCCCTGGATCGCCGCGATCTGCGCGGTGATCTCCTCGGTGGCCTTCGCGGTCTGCCCGGCCAAGCCCTTCACCTCGGCGGCGACCACGGCGAAGCCGCGACCGGCCTCGCCAGCCCGCGCCGCCTCGATCGTGGCGTTCAGCGCCAGCAGGTTGGTCTGCTCGGCGATCGCCGCGATGATCCGCACGACCTCCCCGATTCTCTCCGCTGCCCCGGCGAGGCCGCGGATCTGCCGGTCGGTCCGCTCCGCCTCGGTCACGGCCTGGCCGGCGATCGCGGCCGACTTGGTGACCTGCCCGCCGATCTCGCCGATCGAGGCGGACAGCTCCTCGGTGGCCGCCGCCACCGTCTGCACGTTGGCCGCCGCCTGCTGCGCCGCCCCGGCCGCCGAGCCCGCCTGCCGCGACGCCTGCGCGGCGGTGTCGGCCATCGCCCGACAGGCCTCGCGCATGCCGGCCGCCGCGGTATCGACCTGTGCCAGGAGCTGGCTCGCCGCGGTGTCGAAGCTGCGGGTCACCGCCTCCATCCACTGGGCGCGCTCCTGCCGGCGCTCCTGCTCGGCGCGCTGCTCGATCGACAAGGTCCGGGCCTGGATCATGCTGTCCCGGAACACGCCGGCGGCCTCGGCCATGTGGCCGATCTCGTCGCGCCGACCGAGTCCCGGTATGGCGACGTCCGTCGCGCCGTCGGCGAGGCGGCGCAGGGCCGCCGTGAAGGCGCTCAGGGGTCGCGTGATGCTGCGCGCCAACAGGAACCCGACCAGCCCGATCCCGACCGCGAGGGGTGTCAGCCAGAGCAGGGTGGTGACCGTCCGCCCCCGGTCCATGGCGTGGATGTCGTCCACGTACAGGGCCGAGTTGATGACCCATTGCCAGGGCTCGTAGGCGAGCGAGTAGGCGACCTTCGGGGCGGGCTCGGTCTCGCCGAGGCGGGCCCAGCGGTACTCGGTGAAGCCGCCGCCCTCCTGGCCGTGCTGGATCATCGTCCAGACGAAGGTCTTCTTCATCGCCGCGTCGTCGCGGGACCGCGTGCCTTCGATCTTGGGATCGGGATGGACGACGTTGCGGCCGATATTGCCCGGGGCCGAGCTGTAGACGAAGACGTAGTCGCTGCCGTTGTAGCGCATCGCCCGCAGCGCCTCCCCCGCGCGCCGCCGCGCCTCGTCGGCCGTGATGGCGCCGGCCTCCGCCTGCTGGGCGAACGCCGCCACGATGCCGTGCGCCGACTCGACCTGGGCGCGGATGGCGGCCCTGCGGCCATCCATCATCACCGCGCCGACGAGCGAGATCTGAACGCCCACGATCGATATGAAAGCCAGCAAGATACCGCCGATAAGGTAAAATATCCTCTTTCCGATCGTCATATCGAATTTCCCGGCCATGAATAAAGTTATTATGCCCAGATCGCGGACAGAATCGACTGTCCCTCAGCGCTGCGCCGGACCATCATCTGCCGTACATTGGAATTATTCCATGACGGGCGAGCATATGAGATATGCTTCATCCCGATCGCGGCGGAGAAGACCTGTCCGCGCCGGACGGCCACCCGGCCGGACCGGACGCCGGCCCGGGCCGACGCTCCGCCCGACATCGGCGCGCGGCCCTGTTCGACGGGGGCCTCGCCATCGACCGGTGGGACATCCCCGGAACGCCGCCGGAACGGCGATCCGCCCGCGCCCGGATAGCTGCCCGGGGGCGACGTTCGGCGCGTGCGGCCCGGCCGGGCCGGCGCCCTGCGCGCTGGCTGTGCCGGATCGACGGCGCCGAGGGCTGAGAGGCGGCCGGGTCCCGCGGGCCAGGCGCTGGGCGTCGAGCGCGCGGCGAACCCGCGCGACCTTGCCCTCCGGTCGGTGCGCGCGGGCCCGACGGTCGCGGGCGCGGAACATCCGCGAGCCGCGCGGGCGGCTCGCGGACACGTGCACTCGAAATGCGCGCGCGGCCGGCGCGATCGCCCGGAGTCAAGTCTCGCTGAACGGCCCTGTCACCGCGGCCGCGATCGGCGAGGCCCCGCCTGTCCCGACCGTACGCCCGGACGGGAACACCGCATCATCGCGCTGGCGGGACCTGGAACCTGACAGGCCGCGGGTCCGGCACCCGTGATCCCGTCTTCGAGTCGCGGGGCGAAGCGACACCCGGGGTTTGACCAGGCCCCGTCGGGGCGGGCTCGCCTCGAAGGCTCCGCGCTCGGCGGGCCCATCCATCGCGGCGCAGCTCGCAGGCGCTGCGAGCGTGCCGGCCGCTCCGGCTCGGCCGCCCGCGCCGGACGCGACGAGGCGGCTCAGGATCCGGCGCGAAGCGCGCGAGACGCCGCGATGATCTGAGGCGCTCTCGACGGCGCTTCGCGCGGTGTCGTCCGAGTCGGCGCAGGTCTCGTCGTCAGCGAAGAAGGTTCGGGGGCACCGGCGGGCTCGCATTGAGCAGCGTGATCGTCACCCGTCGGTTCGGCGCGAGGTAGGGATTGTCGGGGAAAACCGGCTCGGTGTCGCCGCGTCCCGACACGGCGGAGAAGTTGTCGTTGGGAACCCCTGCACCCGACAGGATCTCGCGCACGGCGAGCGCGCGCCCGGCGGAGAGGCTCCAGGGTTCGCCGGCCCGTGCCGAGCCCGGGCGCGCAACGGCCGTGTAGCCGGTGATGGACAGGCGATTGGGCATCCGGCGCAGGGCGGGCGCGAGCGCCTCCAGCACGCGACGGGTGCGCTCGTAGGGCTCGACAGAGCCCTCGCGGAACATGGAGCGGCCATCCTGGTCCACGAGGGACACGTTCACGCCCTCCTTGGTCGGCTCGATCACGATGTTCTTCGACAGCTCGGCGATGTCGGGCATCGTCTGGAGCGCCTGCCGGAGGCTGGCTATGGCGCTCCAGTTGGCCTGCACGTTGGCGACCGGACGGCTGGCATCGAGCTCGCTGGTGAGGCCCGGACTGGTCGGGCGCGCTGTCACCTCCCGCTCGGCAGAGCCCCTCTCCGCGTCGCGGGGGGTGGACGGCTTGTTGCCTGCGGTGTCCAGGGCGGTGCCGTACAGGATCCCGCCCGCACCGCTGGTTGCAGGGCTCAGAGCCGCCGGCGAGAAGTACTCCGCCAGACCGATCTTCTGCTCCTGCGTCGTCATGCTGATCAGCCACATCAGCAGGAAGAACGCCATCATGGCGGTCACGAAGTCCGCGTAGGCGATCTTCCAGGCCCCGCCGTGGTGGGCATGGCCGGCCTTCTTGACCTTCTTGATGATGATCGTGGTCATCGAATCCCTGCCGGCTATCGGGTCAGCTCTGGGCGGGCAGAGCGGCGGTCGCCGCTTCCACCTCGTTGAAGGTCGGGCGGACGTCGCTCATCAGAGCCTTCCGGGCGAACTCGACCGCCATCACCGGGGGCTGGCCGGCGATGTGGGCGAGCAGACCCGCCTTGAGTGAGAGGTAGTATTTGGATTCGGCCTCGAAGAGGCTCTTGAGCGACTGCGCCATGGGCCCGAAGAAGCCGTAGGCGACGAAGACGCCGAAGAAGGTACCGACCAGCGCGCCGCCGATCAGATGTCCCAGCACCTCCGGCGGCTCCTTGATCGCGCCCATCGTCTTGATCACGCCGAGCACGGCGGCGACGATGCCGAGCGCCGGCGTTCCGTCGGCGAGCGACTGCATGGCCGAGACGACGCGCTCCTGCTCCTGGTGGTGCGTCTCCAGTTCCTCGTCCATGAGCGCGTCGATCTCGTGGACGTTGTTGGCGCCCAGCGTCACCATACGCATGTAGTCGCAGACGAACTCGACCGCGTGATGGTTCGCCGCGAAGGTCGGGAAGGCGTTGAACAGCGTCGACTCGCCCGGATCTTCGATGTGCGGCTCGAGCGCCATCGAACCCTTCTGCTTCGCGAGCCTGAACAACGAATACTGCATCCCCAGCAGCTCAACATAGGATTGCTGGTTGTATTTGGGGCCCTTCACGAGCGTGCCCAGCATGGCGGGCACGGCCTTGAGCACCGGCCCGGTGTTGCCGATGACGAAGGCGCCGATGGCTGCGCCGAGGATGATGACGAACTCGAACGGCTGCCAGAGGACCAGCAGATGGCCGCCCATCGCCGCGTAGCTGCCGAAGACGCAGGCGAAGACGATCAATGTGCCGACGATCAGCCGCATGACTTGCCATCCTTAAGCGGCGGCAGGTGCAGCCCGCGCGACGCTACCAATGGATCCGAGAAATCACTGATCTTGGTTAACGGTGCGTTTCGAGCCGCGACCGGAGGATCGTAGGATGTCTGATCCCGGCGTTCGGTGGGGCGGGTTCGGCCTCAGGTAAGGGATGCGGGCGTGCCCGAGGCGGCCGCACCGGCTTTCACGCGTCGTCGGGCACAGCCGCGGCGGGCGCGCCGAGTTCCGCCTCCCGCTTCCTGGCCCGGGGCGCGGCCGCGCGCCGGTGGACGGTCCGGGTCTCGCGGTGGACCTTGCCGTCTCTTTTGACGGCGATCTTCGCGTGATACCCCGTCGTCCCGGTCCTCCGCGCGCTCGACGATGGTCCCCATCGCGCGCCAAGCGGTGGTACAGCACGGGGTCGAGCCGGCACGCTGAGGCCGGGCTCCGCGCCGTCCGACGCCCGATGGGGCCCGGCGAGGTACAGCACGAGAGCGACAGCAAGTGATTGCCGCAACGGAAGAACCTGGAAATCTCAGCGGATGGCGCTTCTCCGTCGCCCCGATGATGGACTGGACGGACCGGCACTGCCGGGCGTTCCACCGGTCGCTGTCGGCGCGCGCCCGCCTCTACACCGAGATGGTGACCACCGGCGCGGTGCTGCACGGGCCGCGCGAGCGGCTGCTCGGCTTCGCGGCGGTGGAGCACCCGGTGGCGGTCCAGCTCGGCGGCTCGGACCCGGGGGAGCTGGCGCAGGCCGCCCGCATCGCCGCGGATCTCGGCTACGACGAGGTCAATCTGAATGTCGGCTGCCCCTCGGACCGGGTGCAGGAGGGCCGCTTCGGCGCCTGCCTGATGCGCGAGCCGGCCCTGGTGGGTGACTGCGTCGCCGCCATGAAGGCGGCGGTCCCCGTGCCGGTGACGGTGAAGTGCCGGATCGGCGTCGACGATCAGGACCCCGAGGCGGCGCTCGACGCCCTGGCCGACGCCGTGGTGGCGGCGGGCGTCGACGGGCTGATCGTCCACGCCCGCAAGGCCTGGCTCCAGGGCCTCTCGCCCAAGGAGAACCGGGACGTGCCCCCCCTCGATTACGGCCGCGCCGCGCGGCTGAAGCGGCGGCTTCCCGGGCTGCCGATCGCGGTCAACGGCGGCCTGCGCGACCTGGATTCCGCGCGGGCGCGGCTCGCCGAGGTCGACGGCGTCATGGTCGGCCGCGCCGCCTACACCGAGCCGGCGCTCCTGCTCGGCGTCGATCCCGACCTGTTCGGCGTGCCGGCCCCGGCCCCCGACGTTTTCGCGGCGGTCGCGATGTTCGAGCCCTACATCGCCGCGTGCCTGGCCCGGGGCGAGCGCCTGCACGCGGTCACCCGGCACATGCTGGGGCTGTTCAACGGTCGGCCGGGCGCGCGGGCCTTCCGGCGCCACCTCTCGACCCACGGGATGCGCCCGGAGGCCGACCTCGCGACCCTGCGGGAGGCGGTGGCGCTGGTCTCCCGCGCCGTGCCCGAGGCGCGCGCCGCCTGAGCGGCGGCCCGGTCAGGGCCGGCGCAGGATCAGGCGGTCGCCCCGGACCTCGTAGCCGGACAGGCGCGACAGGAAGGTCTGGCCGAGGAGATTCGCCGAGAGCGCGCCCGGCTTGGCCACCATGGCGTTGACCCGCCGCTCGGTGATCGTCCCGACGCTGAGCGAGTCGAGCTGGGTCGGCGCCGCGTAGGTGACGCCGTTGGCGGTGGAGACGCGGGCGGTGAAATCGGCTGGCGCGGGCGTGAGCCCCAGCGCGGCGGCGTTCTCGGCGGTGAGCACGACGCTGCTCGCCCCGGTGTCGAACAGGAAGGGCTGCACCCGGCCGTTCACCTCGGCATCGACGCGGAAATCGCCGTCCGCCCGCCGTGTGACGGTGACCGAGCCGTCGGCGCCCGGGGTCGCGCTCCCCGGCCGGAGATCGCCGAGCACCCGGGCGCCGACGTCCTGGATCCGGTCGCGGTAGCTGTAACCGATCACCAGGGCGAGGCCGATCAGCGCCCAGGCCAGGAGCGCCTGGAGGTTCGCGCCGAGCCGGGCCGTGAATTGCCGCCAGAACCCAGCCACCACCAGGAGCAGGATCGTGCCGGTCCAGGCGAGGTTCGCCAACTGGTCGGGCCCGATCACGCCGCCGACGCTGTCGCTGCCGTCGCTGAGGACCAGGGCGACGAGAACCAGGGCGAGGGCCGCGAGGCCGAGATAGATCATGACGGCAGCGGCGCTTCCAGGGGCGCGAGGCGGGCGGCGCGCATCCGGGCCTCCAGCCCCGCCATCACGGCGCGGCGCTGCGCCTCCGACAGCGAGCCCCAGGCGGCGATCTCGTCGCGGGTCCGGCCGCAGCCGCAGCACAGGCCGGTCGCGGCGTCGAGGACGCAGACCTTGGTGCAGGGGGAGGACGGTTTCGGCGCGGGCGGCATCGGTGATCCTTGGCCGGGGGATCGTGGCCGGGTCAAGACGCGGCGGGATCTGTCAGTCCGCCACGCCCGCCGTCGCCGCCACCAGGGCCAGCAGGGCGGCGATCTCCGCGGCCTGCTGGCAGGCGCCGATGACGTCGCCGGTCTGCCCCCCGATCTGCGCGCGCGCCAGCCGGGTGAGGCCCAGTGCCGCGAGGCCGGCGCACAGGATCATCAGCGCGACCCCACCGAAGGGCAGGCCGAGCGGCACGGCGCCGAGCGCCAGCACCGCGCCGAGGCCGAGCGCGGTGGCGAGGCTCGCCCGGTCCGGGCGGCCAACCGAGGCGGAGAGGCCGCCCAGCCGCGCCGGCGCCAGCAGCACCATCGGGGCGAGGGCGGCGACCCGCGACAGCGCGGCCGCCAGGATCAGGCCGGTCACGGCCGCGTGGCCGGTCCGGTCGAGGAGCGTCGCCAGGGCGCCGATCCGCAGGGCCAGCGCCAGGACCAGGGCCGCGCCGCCGTAGGCGCCGATCCGGCTGTCGCGCATGATCTCCAGGCGGCGCTCCCGCGTGGCGCCGCCGCCGAACCCGTCCGCGACGTCGGCGAGCCCGTCCTCGTGGAGGGCGCCGGTCGCCACCACCGCGACCGCCACCGCGAGGGTCGCGGCCAGGAACGGCCCGAGCCCGACGGCCCAGCCGGCCGCCAGCACCAGGGCGGCGGGCAGCGCCAGGATCAGGCCGGCCAGCGGCAGCATCCGCGGCAGGGTGGTGAAGTCGGGGCTCCGGTGCGGGTCCGGCTCGCCGGGCAGTTGCGGCACCGGCAGGCGGGAGTAGAAGCGCAGGCACCCGGCGAGGTCGTAGAGGGCGCCGCGCCCGGGCCAGTCGGCCTCCCCGCCGGTCTGCCTGTCCATCGCGGTCTCTCGCATCCGCCCGCCACCGCGCGCCGCTCCCGTATAGTCTCCCCGTCCGGGGGCGCCCACAGGAAATCATCGCCGCCATGACCGATTCGAAGACCGACCCGATGACCGCGCCCGAGCCCGGCCCCTTCGCCGACATCCGCAACCTGCTGACGGCGATGCCCGGCCCCGACGCGGAGGCGAAGGCCGCCGTCGCGGCCCGGGACGCGACCCTGACGAAACCCGCCGGCTCGCTGGGGCGCCTGGAGAGCCTCGTGACGTGGCTGGCGGCGTGGCAGGGCAAGGCGCCGCCGACCTTCGACCGGCCGCTGGTCTGCGTCTTCGCCGGCAGCCACGGGGTCACGCGCCGCGGCGTCTCGGCCTTCCCGGACGCGGTCAACCGGCAGATGCTCGACAACTTCGCCGCCGGGGGCGGGGCGATCAACCAGATCTGCGCGGCCTACGGCCTCGGCTTCAAGGTGTTCGACCTCGCCCTCGACATGCCCACCGGCGACATCACGGAGGGGCCGGCCCTCGACGAGCGCGCCACGGTCGCCACCATGGCGTTCGGCATGGAGGCGGTGGCCGCCGGCACCGACTGCCTCGGCATCGGCGAGATGGGCATCGGCAACACCACGGTGGCGGCCGCCCTCTACGCCGCCCTGTTCGGCGGCGATCCCGCCCACTGGGTCGGGCGCGGCACCGGGATCGACCGGGACGGCCTGTCCCGGAAGGTCGCGGCCGTGGAGGCGGCGCTCGCGCACCATGCCGGCCACCTCGACGACCCGCTCCAGGTCCTGGCGCGCCTCGGCGGGCGGGAGATCGCCGCCATGGCGGGGGCGATCCTGGCCGCGCGGCTGCAGCGCATCCCGGTGGTGATCGACGGCTACGTGGCCACCGCCGCGGCGGCCGTGCTGCACGCCGCCGACCCGGCCGCCCTGGACCACTGCCTCGCCGGCCACGTCTCGGCGGAGGGCGTCCACGCCGAGGTTCTGGAGCGGCTCGGGCTGGTGCCGCTGCTGGCGCTCGGCATGCGCCTCGGCGAGGCCTCGGGCGCCGGCATGGCGATGGGCCTGCTGAAGGGCGCGCTCGCCTGCCACACCGGCATGGCGACCTTCGCGCAGGCCGGTGTGTCCGAGAAGGGCGCGGGCTGAAGACGCAGGGGCATCCGCACCCTCGCGTCTTCGCGAGCGGCGCGAAGCGATCCAGCGGCGCCCCGCCCATCAGCGGCCCGCTGCCCTGGGTTGCTTCGCTGCGCTCGCGAAGACGAACCGTCCTCGAGAGCGCCCTGATCAGGCGGTCTTCTCGATGTTCCAGAAGAACTGCACGGGCGCCATGACCATGCCCTTGAGCTTCGCGCTGACGGCCATCGGCTGCTGAACGAGGCCCGCGGGCGCGTAGGGCACGACCGCGAAGGCCCGCTCCTCGATGCGCGCGGCGAGCGCCTTCTGCTGCGCCTCGTCGCCGGTGGCGATCCAGTCGCTGCGCAGACTCTCCAGGGTCGGGTCGTCCGGCCAGCCGAACCACGCCGCCTGACCGTTGGCGCGGATCAGCGGGTGCAGCGCCGGGTTCAGCACGTCGGCCCCCGACCAGAGGGTGTGGAACAGGGACCAGCCCCCGGCATCGACCGGCCCGCGATTGCCGCGGCGGGCGATGAAGCTGCCCCAGTCGGTCGAGACCAGATCGACGTTCATGCCGAGCTGCTTGAGCAGGTCCTGGGTCACCAGCGACTGGTTGTAGGCGATCGGCTGGTCGGCCGGGGCCAGCAGGACCACGCGCTCGCCCTTGTAGCCGGCCTGGGCCAGCATCGCCTTGGCCTTGGCGAGGTCGGCCTGCATGGCGGCGGCCCCGCCGGCCCCGGTCGACATCGGCGAGCCGGGCGTGAAGAAGGTCTTGGCCTCCCGGTAGTATTCGGGGCTGCCGACCACCGCCTGCATGTAGTCGTCCTGCTTCATGGCCATCATCACGGCCCGGCGGATCTCGGGATTGTTGAACGGCGGCTGCGTGTGGTTGAACCGCATCAGCAGGATCAGCCCGAGCGGCACGTTGCGGATCTCGATCCCCGGCTTGCCCTTGAGGACCGGGATCAGGTCGATCGCCGGCTGCTCGTACCAGTCGACCGCCCCCTGGATCATCGCGCCCACCGCGGCCGAGGCCTCGGTGATGGCGAGCCACTCGATCCGGTCGACCTTGGCGACCTTGCCGCCAGCCGCCCAGGAGGGCGCCTCCTCGCGGGGGCGGTAGCCGGCGTGGCGGGTGTAGATCGCGTTCTGGCCGGGGATCCATTCCCGCGCCTCGAAGCGCCACGGCCCGGAGCCCGTGGCGTCGGCGATCGGCTTGGACGCGTCCTGGAGGGCGACGCGCTCCGGCATGATGAACGGCACGTTGGAGGACAGCTTGCCGAGCGCCGCCGGGAGGAGGGGGAACGGCTTCTTCAGCGCGATGGTGAAGGTCCGCGCGTCCTCCTGGCCGTAGCCCTCCACGAAGCCCGCCAGGGTCTGGCCGAACGCGTCCCGCTTGGACCAGCGCGCGATGGACGCGATGCAGTCCTTGGCCTCGACCGGCGAGCCGTCGTGGAAGGTGAGGCCGTCCCGGAGATGGAAGGTCCAGCGCAGGCCGTCGGGCGCGGTCTGCCACGCGCTGACCATCTGCGGCTGGATTTGGAAATTCTCGTCGGTGGCGAACAGCGTGTCGTAGACGAGATAGCCGTGGTTGCGGATGACGTAGCTCGTGGCGACGATCGGATCGAGGGACGGCAGGGGCGTCGACGGGATGAAGCGCAGCACGCTGCCGCCGCCGGGCTGGGCCCGGACCAGGTGCGGGAGGCCGAGGCCGGCGGCCGCGCCGGCGGTTCCGGCCAGTATCTGGCGGCGGGAGAGCGTCATCGCGGGCACCCTTGTCCTGATCGAGCCCATTGCCCGATTGATTTTATACAATTTCAACACCGGAGCTCCGCCGTCAAGGGTCCTGCGGAGCACCGGGAGCCGACCGGGAGCGAGACGATGAAGAACCGGACCATCGCGGGTTCGATCGGGACCGAGATCCGGCGGCGCATCCTCGACGGCCGCTACCCGGCGGGCTCGCAGCTCCGCCAGGACGGACTCGCGGCGGAGTTCGGGGCCAGCCGGATCCCGGTGCGCGAGGCCCTGTTCCAGCTCGAGGCCGAGGGCCTCGTCCGGATCCTGCCCCATCGCGGCGCCATGGTGGCCCCGCTCTCGCCGGCGGACGCCGCCGAGGCCCTCGAGCTGCGGGGCGCCCTCGAGCCGCGCCTCCTGGCCCTCTCGGCGCCCCGCCTGACCGCCGACGACTTCGCCCGGGCCGACGCCCTGCTGGAGGAGTACGCCGCGGCCCTGCGGGCGGGCGCGACGGCGCGCTGGGGCGCCCTCAACACCGAGCTGCACCTCCTCCTCTACAGCCGGGCGGAGCGTCCCCGCGCCCTCGGGCTGGTCGGCTCCCTGCTGGCCGAGTGCGACCGCTACACCCGCCTCCAGCTCTCCACCGACGGCGCCGAGCTGGAGCGGGCAGACCGCGAGCACCGCGAGATCGTCCGGCTGTGCCGGAACGGCCACGTCTCGGCCGCCCGCGCCCTCCTGACCGACCATATCGACCACGTCGCCGCCGCGCTGATGGCGTTCCTCGGGGCCGCGCCCGGCCCGGCCCGCGAGACAGGGATTGTATAAAATCCTTGCCAGACTCGCGCGGCGCTGCCATGGAGGGGCGTGCCGCCCCGCGAGGCCCGCAAGGCCGGCCGGGACGATCCCACCTCCCAGCAGGCGAGCCGGCGATGGCCTTCGATCGACACATCTTCTCCGGCACGATCCCGGCCCTGATGACGCCCTGCCGGCCGGACCGGACGCCCGACCTCGACGCCCTGGCGCGCAAGGGGCGGGAACTCGTCGATGCCGGCATGTCGGCGGTCGTCTACTGCGGCTCGATGGGCGACTGGCCGCTGCTCACCGACGAGGAACGGATGGCGGGCGTCGAGCGGCTGCTCGCCGCCGGCGTCCCGGTGATCGTCGGGACCGGCGCGCAGAACCCGAAGCGGGCCGCGGCGCTCGCGGCGCACGCCAAGGCGGCCGGCGCCCACGGCCTGATGATCATCCCGCGCGTCCTGTCGCGCGGCAGCTCGGCCGCGGCCCAGGAGGCGCATTTCGGCGGCATCCTGGAGGCCGCCGTCGACCTGCCGTCGGTGATCTACAACAGCCCCTACTACGGGTTCGAGACCCGGGCGGACCTGTTCTTCCGCCTGCGCGCCCGCCACCCGCACCTCGTCGGCTTCAAGGAGTTCGGCGGCGCGGCCTCGCTCACCTACGCGGCCGAGCACATCACCGGCCAGTCGCCCGACATCACCCTGATGGTCGGCGTGGATACCCAGGTGGTGCACGGCTACGTCCATTGCGGCGCCCGGGGCGCCATCACGGGCATCGGCAACGTCCTGCCGCGGGAGGTGCTCCACCTCGTCGCCCTGTGCGAGAAGGCCGCCGCGGGCGACGTCCCGGCCCGGCGCCGGGCCGAGGAACTCGACGCCGCCCTGGCGATCCTGTCGAGCTTCGACGAGGGGACGGATCTCGTCCTCTACTACAAGCACCTGATGGTGCTGGAGGGGAACCCGGAATACGCGCTCCACTTCAACGCCACCGACGCGCTGAGCGCCGGTCAGCGCCACTACGCGGAGACGCAGCTGCGCCTGTTCAAGGCGTGGTACGCGCGCTGGTCGGAGGAGACCGCCGGGGCCTGATCCCCGGCCGCGGCCGAACGCAGGGCAGCCCGTCTTTGCGCGGGACCGCCCGTCGGCGCTATGGCGGGTGCGAGATCGGCCACATCCGCGAACCCTCCCATGAAGATCACCCAAGCCTTCACCTTCGAGGCGGCCCACCGGCTGCCGAACGTGCCCGAGACCCATCGCTGCCACCGGATGCACGGGCATTCCTACCGGGTCGAGCTGACGGTCGCCGGCCCGGTCGATCCCCGGACCGGCTGGGTGATCGACTTCTACGACATCGAATCGATCTTCGGGCCGCTCCTCGCCCGACTCGACCACCACTGCCTCAACGAGATCGAGGGGCTGGAGAACCCGACCGCCGAGAACATCGCGGCCTGGATCTGGCATCGCCTGCGGCCGGACCTGCCGGGGCTTGCCCTGGTGCGTGTCGCCGAGACCCCGATGTCCTGGGCGGAGTACGATGGCGAATGACCCTGTCGGGCCCGGCGACCGCGCCGCGCTGGTGCTGTTCTCCGGGGGCCAGGATTCGGCCACCTGCCTGGCCTGGGCGCTGGACCGGTTCGACCATGTCGAGACCCTCGGCTTCGACTACGGCCAGCGCCACCGGGTCGAGCTCGACCGCCGCGCGGCCCTGCGGGCGGGCACGACCGCCCTCGACCCCGCCTGGGCGGCCCGCCTCGGGGACGACCACACGCTCGCCCTCGACGCCCTCGGGCAGGTGTCCGAGACGGCGCTGACCCGGGAGGCCGCGATCGGCTACGAGGCGTCGGGCCTGCCCAACACCTTCGTGCCCGGCCGCAACCTCGTGTTCCTGACCTTCGCGGCGGCGCTCGCCTACCGGCGAGGGCTCCGGCACGTCGTCGGCGGCATGTGCGAGACCGACTATTCCGGCTACCCGGATTGCCGCGACGACACGATCAAGGCCCTGCAGGTGGCGCTGAACCTCGGCATGGAGCGGCGCTTCGTGCTGCACACGCCGCTGATGTGGCTCGACAAGGCGCAGACCTGGGAACTGGCCGAGAGCCTCGGCGGGCGGGCGCTGGTCGACCTGATCGTCGAGGAGAGCCACACCTGCTACCTCGGCGAGCGCGGGCAGCGGCATCCCTGGGGCTACGGCTGCGGGACCTGCCCGGCCTGCCGCCTGCGGGCGGACGGCTACGCCCGGTTCACTGCGGCCTGAGGCCGTCGACCAGCACCGCCAGCGTCCCCCGGAAGGCGTCGGGGCTCGCGAACAGGCGCTCCATCAGGAGCGCCCCCTCCAGGGTGGCGACGACGTAGCGGGCGAGCGCCGCCGGATCCGCGCCGCCGCGGACGCTCCCGTCCGCCTGGCCCGCGCGCAGGACCGTCTCCAGCCACGCGAGGTGGTCCGCGAAGAAGGCCGCGATGTCCCGGCGCAGGCGCTCGGGCAGGGCCTCGCCCTCGATGGCCAGCGCCGCGCAGAGGCAGCCGAGCCCCTGCTCGACGCCGCCGAGATAGAGCCGCCCGTAGGCCTCGATCCGCCCCGGCCCGTCCGGCACGTCCCGGTGGATCGCCTCCAGGGCCGCGGCGTAGCGCGCCGCGTAGGCCGCCACCAGGGCGGCCCCGAGATCGACCTTGGTGGGGAAGTGGTGGTGGATGCTCGCCTTGCGGATCCCCACCGCCGCCGCGAGGTCGGCGTAGCTGAAGCCGGCGAAGCCGCGGCCCCGCACCAGGGTCTCGGCCTGCATCAGCAGCTCGGCGCGGGTATCCCTCATCGCGGCGATCGTCGCTCCAAACCCACCCGCCTCATCGCACGGAGTCACGCGAACGTGCACGCGCCCCGGCGACCGGCACACGGCGGCCCCTTGACGGGACACGAATCTACCTACTTAATGGTAGACAATCAAGATCGGGAGGTTTCGGCATGACGGCACGAGCCGTCCATCCGAGGACGCTGGCCGCCGGGCCGACGCGACGGCACGCCCTCTTCGCGGGACTCTGCCTGTGCTGCCTGCCGACGCTGGGCCGCGCCGCCGAGAGCTTCACGATGGAGGAGGTCGGGCCGGGCCTGTACGTGCGCAAGGGCCTGATCGCCGACGCCACGCCCGAGAATGCCGACGCCATCGCCAATATCGGCTTCCTCGTCGGCAGGACCGGCGTGGTGGTGACCGAGTCCGGCGGCAGCCTCGCCGACGGCCAGTGGCTGCGCGCCGAGATCGCCAAGCGCACGGACAAGCCGATCACCCACGTGGTGCTGACCCACGTCCACCCGGACCACGTCTTCGGGGCGGGGGCCTTCGTCCAGGACAAGCCGGTCTTCATCGGCCACGCCAAGCTCACCGAGGCGCTGGCGGCCCGGGGCGAGTTCTACCGCAAGCGGCTGATCGATCTGCTCGGCGAGGACCGGACCGGTCCGGTGGTCTACCCGACGATGAGCGTCGCCGACACGGCCGAGATCGACCTCGGCGACCGGCGCCTGACCTTCACGGCCCACGGCCCGGCGCACACCACCTCGGACCTGTCGATGATCGATTCCGGCAGCGGCCTGCTGTTCCCCGCCGACCTGCTGTTCGTGAACCGGATCCCGTCCCTCGACGGCAGCCTCAAGGGCTGGCTGCGGGAGATCGAGCGCCTGAAGGCCATGGGTCCCGCCCGGGCCGTGCCGGGCCACGGCCCCGTCGCGGTCGACCTCGCCCCGGCGCTCGCCGACCTCTCCGGCTACCTGACCGCCCTGCGCGACGGCACCCGGGCGGCGATCGCCAAGGACGTCCCCATCGAGAAGGCGGTGACCCGCGTCGCGGCGGACCAGCGCGACAGGTGGGCCCTGTTCGACACCTACAACGGCCGCAACGTCACCGTGGCCTACCAGGAACTCGAGTGGGAATAGGTTTCGGGATCCCCATATCCAAGCCAATCGGGAGGCACGCCATGACGCACAGGATCGGACAGACCTTCTCCACCCTCGCCCTCGGCCTCGTCCTGGCGACGACGGCCCTGTCCGGACCGCTCGCCGGCGCCGCGCGGGCGGCCGGCGCCTCCGACACCGACCAGGAGCGGGCGGCCCGCTGGCAGGAGATCGCCAAGTCGATCTTCGGCGACCGCCAGATCGCCCCGACCGACAGCCTCGTGAAGATCGAGGCGCCCGCCCGGGCGCTCGACGCCGCCCTGGTGCCGATCACCCTGACCATGCCCAACGACGGGCAGATCAAGGCGGTCTCGCTGATCATCGACGACAACCCGGCGCCCTACGCGGCCAAGTTCGAGTTCGGGCCGGCCGCCGACCCGGCCGAGCTGAAGCTGCGCGTGCGGGTCAACAACTACACCGACATGCACGCCGTGGTGGAGACGACGGACGGCAAGCTCTACGAGGCCAAGCAGTTCGTGAAGGCCTCCGGCGGCTGCTCGGCCCCGATGGGCATGAGCGACGAGGAGGCCATGAAGGGCATGGGCGACATGCGCATGAAGTTCGCCGAGACGGCGGCCGGCAAGCCCGTCGAGGCGACGCTGATGATCCGCCACCCGAACTTCTCCGGCATGCAGATGAACCAGGTGACCCGCGACTACACGCCGGCGCGCTACATCGACAAGCTGACCGTCTCGGCGGGCGACCGGAAGGTCTTCACCATGACGGGCGACATCTCGATCGCGTCGAACCCGGTGATCAACTTCGCGTTCAAGCCGGACGGCAAGCCGATCCAGGTGGCGGCCTCCGACAACCAGGGCGGCCAGTGGCAGCACAGCTTCACCCCGCCGAGCCCGACGAACTGACCATGCGGCGCCTCCTCCTGACCGGCCGGGCCGCGGCGGCCTGCGCCGCGCTCCTCTGCCTCGCCGCGGCCCCGGCCGATTCCCCGGTGAACGTCCCCGAGCCGGAGGGCCTCTACGCCGGTCCCCCGAAGGGCTACACGCCGCCGACCCTCAAGGGCGCCGCGGTGGTCGACGCCGACGCCGTCGCCGCCCTGATGGCCGGGCCCGACAAGCCGGTGCTGCTCGACGTGGCGGCGCCGGACCGCAAGCCGTCGAACTTCCCGGAGGGCCGCCTCTGGCTGCCGGTGCATCCGTCGATCCCCGGCGCCGTCTGGATGCCGGAGGCCGGCGCCGAGCCCCTGGCGCCGGCGCGCGAGGCGCTGTTCTACGCCCGCGTCGCGGCCCTGACCGGGGGCGACAAGGCCAAGCCCGTCGTGGTGTTCTGCCACGTCGAGTGCTGGGGCAGCTGGAACGCCGCCAAGCGGCTGGTGCTGAAGGGCTATACCGGCGTGCGCTGGTTCCCGCAGGGGGTCGAGGGCTGGCAGGAGCAGCACGAGACCGCGAACCTGACGGTCGATCCGGACTGGAAGGCGGGTGCCGAGCCGCAGGCGGGGCGCTGACCCGCGGCGCCGGGCCATGTAAGAGAGGCCCGGAACGAGGCTCACGGAGCGGGCGCGCCCGCTCCCGGGCGGGAGAGGGGACCCGCGCCTCGTCCTGGGTGGCCGGAATGAGGTCTGAACCATGTCGCAGGTCGTGCAGTCCCGACGGCTCCGGGCGATCGATATCGGCAAGCGCAAGGCCGAGGGGCGCAAGATCATCGCGCTCACCGCCTACCACGCCCACACGGCCGGCATCGTCGATCCCTATTGCGACTTCATCCTCGTGGGCGATTCCCTCGGCATGGTCATGCACGGGATGGAATCGACGATCCCCGTGACCCTGGAGATGATGATCCTCCAGGCCCAGGCGGTGATCCGCGGCACCGAGAAGGCGCTGGTCGTGGTCGACATGCCGTTCGGCTCCTACGAGGCGAGCCGGGAGCAGGCCTTCCTGAACGCCTCCCGGGTCCTGAAGGAGACCGGCGCCGGCGCGATCAAGATGGAGGGCGGCGCCCATTTCGCCGAGACGGTGGCGTTCCTCGTCCAGCGCGGCGTTCCGGTGATGGGCCATATCGGCCTCACTCCGCAGGCGGTGAACACGATGGGCGGCTTCAAGGTGCAGGGCCGGGGGCCGGACGACGAGCGCCGACTCCTGGAGGATGCCCGCGCCATCTCGGAGGCCGGCGCCTTCGCGATCGTGCTCGAGGGCATCGTCGAGCCGGTGGCGCGGGCGATCGCGTCCTCGCCCCGGGTCACCGCCGCCACGATCGGCATCGGCGCCTCGGCGGTCTGCGACGGGCAGATCCTGGTTCTGGAGGACATGCTCGGGCTGTCCGAGCGCACGCCGAAATTCGTGCGCCAGTTCGGGAGCCTGCGGACCCACATCGAGGACGCCGTGAAGGCCTACGCCGATGAGGTCCGGGCCGGGCGGTTCCCGGCCGACGACCACACCTACGGGTAGGGCAGGGCGGCCCATGAAGCGCGTGATCGGGCCGTGGAGCGCTGCCGCCGCGTGGCCTGTCCGCGCGCTCGCGGTCTGCGCCGCGGTCGCCGGACCGGGAGCGGCGCGGGCGCTGGAGAATCCGGCCTCGGCCTTCTGCGCGACGATGGGCGGGCAGTCGATCCTCGCGAAGCTGCCCGACGGCGGCACGATCGGGCTCTGCGCCCTTCCGGGCCGGAAGATCGTCGAGGAATGGACGCTGTACCGGATGCTCCACGGCGTGAAGCCGGCACCCGGCGCCGACCCGTTCCGGTAGCCCGGCCGGCCCGGTCCCCGAACAGTCCTCATCCGTGGCCATCGGGCCGGCGTGAGTGATCTCGGCCGCCCGACGAGGCCACTCTCGTCGGGCGCGCTCTCTCAGGCGGGATCGACGACCCATGCGGCGGGCCCGATCGCGCCGGCGCCGCGTCCGCGCGTGCCTCGCCCTCGGCCTGATCGCGGCCGGGAAGCGCGAGCCGGTCGACCCCGACACGGTCGTCCGGATCGCCTCCCTGACCGAGCCCGTGACCGCGACGGTCGCGGCGGCCCTGGCGGGCGACGCGCTCGACGCCGGCGGGCTCGGCACCCTCGCGCGGCGGGACGGATCGACGCCGTCACCCCGCGCGCCGCGACGGCAGCCGCAGGCCCGGGGCCGGGCGCTCCAGCAGCACCTCCCGGCGGAAGCGCACCAGCCGCGCCGGCCGGCCGGCGGCGCCGCTGGTGACGCTCTCGGTCTCCTCCACCAGCCCCTGCTGGGCCACGAGGCGCCGGAAATTCTGCTTGTGCAGCTGCGTCCCCGACAGGGCCTCCACGGTCTTCTGCAGCTGCAGCAGGGTGAACTCCGGCGGCATCAGCTCGAACACCACCGGGCGGTACTTGATCTTGCCCCGCAGCCGGCCGATCGCGGTGGCGAGCACCCGCCGGTGGTCGAAGGCCATGGGCACGCCGGTCGGGTCGTTCGGCAGGGCCGGGCCCGGATTGCCCTTCGCCTCCGGGATCAGCCCGGCCTCGAACAGCAGCTCGTAGCGCTCCAGGACGCGCTCCTCGTTCCACGTGCCGCCGTTCATGCCGAAGGTCAGGCCGAGGCGGTCCAGGCGGCGGGTCCGCGCGGCGCAATCCTCGGGCTCGGACGCCCATTCGGCGAGCCGCGCCTCGATGGCGTCGAGCTGGCGCGGGCGCCCCTGCCGGAAATCCTCGTAGGGCAGGTAGCGGTACCAGTTCTGCCACGCGGCCTCGGCGAGCCCCGCCGGCCGCTCCTCGCGGACGAGCGCCAGATAGGCCACCGAGAGCGAGTGCACCCCCGACAGGGTCGCCGTGCCGGAGCGGTCGCGGTCGCCGAAGGTGTAGAGCTGCTCCACGTAGCCGAGGCGCTGGTGCGTCTGCCGCTCCACCCAGGCGCGCAGGCCGCGCTCCAGCGTGGCGTGCTCGGGGACGAGGGGACCGGCCGGCAGGCCGTCGCCGCGGCCGGGCGCCTGGTCCGGGACCCGGATCGTCAGGGCGCGCGGCTCCCCCTTGGTCGCGGCGACGATCACCGCGACGAGGCCTACGGAGGAGCGCTCCGGCGGGGCCTGCCCCCCGCGCGCGTCCGTCTGCGTCGCGGCACCCGTCATCGTTCCTCGACCGTCCGTCCCCCGGGATGCGCCGTAGCGGATCCCGCCTATAGGGGGGCAGGATCGCCGCGCGTCAACGCCGCCGTATGACGGAGCGGGGGGCCCCGTCGACGCACCGCGCGCCGACGGCCGCTTGCCAACGCGGCGAGGCCTGCCCAAACAGGGGCCCGGGCGGGCCGGCACGGGGCCGGCCGAGGCGGATCGAGCGACGACAGCGATGCCAGCGAGCGCGACTTCCCCGGCGAATTCCCCCGCGAACTCCCCCGCGCCGTCCTCCGCGGCCGGCAGCCGGGCCGTCGACCTGCGCCTCTACGGGCTCCTCGATGTCGGTGTCTGCGGCGCCGACGGGGCGCGGCTGGCGGAACTCGGCGCGGAGGCGGTGGCGGGAGGCTGCACCCTGCTCCAGTACCGCGAGAAGGACATCGCCGATGCCCGCGCCGCCCTGGCGCGGATCCGGGCGATCCTGGCGGCGGTGGGCGGCCGCGTCCCGGTCCTCGTCAACGACCGCGTCGACCTCGCCCTGGCGGCCGGAGCCGACGGGGTGCATCTCGGCCAGAGCGACCTCCACCCGGCCGACGCGCGCCGGCTCCTGGGGGAGGGCGCGATCATCGGCCTCACCCTGAAGAAGCCCGCCCAGGCCGACGAGCTGTACCGGCTGCCCGTCGACTACGCCTGCATCGGCGGTGTGTTCGCCACCACCAGCAAGGACAACCCCGACCCGCCGGTGGGCCTCGACGGCTTCGCCAGCATCGCCTTCCGCGCCCGCCTCGCCCGTGGGGCCGGCCTGCCGCTCGGCGCCATCGCGGGGATCGGCCTCGACAACGCCGCCGCGGTCGTCGCCGCGGGGGCGGACGGCGTCGCGGTCATCACCGCCCTGTTCGGCGCCGACTCGGTGCGCCAGCGCGCCCACGACCTGCGCGCGCGGATCGACGGCGCCCTGGCGGAGCGGGCCGGCGCCCGATGAGCGGCCCGGCGCCCATCGCGGTCACGATCGCGGGCTCGGATTCCGGCGGCGGTGCCGGCATCCAGGCGGACCTCAAGACCTTCTCGGCGCTGGGCGTCTACGGCGCCAGCGTGATCACGGCCCTGACCGCGCAGAACACGATCGGCGTCCAGGGCATCCACGACGTGCCGGCGGATTTCGTCGCCCGGCAGATCGACAGCGTGTTCGCCGACCTCGCCGTGAAGGCCGTGAAGATCGGCATGCTGTCGCAGACCGCGGTCATCGCGGCGGTCGCCGAAGGCCTGGCGCGGCGCGCCGGAGCGATCCCGGTGGTCCTCGATCCGGTGATGGTCGCCACCAGCGGCGACCGGCTGATCACCGACGCCGCCGTGGCGACGCTGCGCGAGCGGCTGCTGCCCCGGGCCGACCTGATCACCCCCAACCTGCCGGAGGCGGCGGTGCTCCTCGGCGAGCCCGTCGCCGCGGACGCGGCGGCGATCGTGGCCCAGGCGCGCCGGCTGGTCGCCCTCGGCGCCAGGGCGGTGCTGATCAAGGGCGGCCACGGCACGGGGCGGGAGAGCATCGACCACCTCGTGACGGCGGACGGCGCCCTGCGGACCCTGTCGGCGCCGCGGATCGCGACGCGCAACACCCACGGCACCGGCTGCACGCTCTCGGCCGCGGTCGCGGCGGGCCTCGCCCAGGGCCTGGCGCTGCCGGAGGCGGTGGCGGAGGCCAAGGCCTACCTCACGGCCGCCCTCGCGGCGGCGGACAGCCTCGCGGTCGGAACGGGGCACGGGCCGGTCCACCACTTCCACGCCGTCTGGCCCTAGGCCGGTCCTGGCCCGGTCCTGGGCCGGCGCTTTCCGGTGCGCACGCCGCTGCGCGCGCCGGGCGCCGCCTTGCAACCGGGCGTCGATTGCGTTTGAAGAAGCGCACGATCGTTCGGATAACGGAACGGTGCAGGCGGATCGGGGACGATGCAGGATCAGGCGGAACGGCCCGACCGGGCGCGCGGGCGCGACCTGCTGACCGGGGCGCAGGCGCTCTCCGGCCAGCTCGGCAAGACCATCCAGCGGCTGCGCAAGGCCTATAACCTCTCGCTCTCGGAACTCGCCGAGCAGTCCGGCGTGGCCAAGTCGATCATCAGCCAGATCGAGCGCAACGAGACCAACCCGACGCTGGCGACGATCTGGCGCCTGTCCCAGGCCCTCGACGTGTCGATCGAGCGGGTGCTGGCGGCCGGCGACGAGGAGCCGTTCATCGAGAAGACCTCCCGGGCCGACACGCCGATCCTCGTCTCCGAGGACGGGAAGGTGCGGCTGGCGATCATCGGCTGGCTCAAGACGATCGAGTGGCTGCAATGGTACGAGGTCACGGCCGATCCGGGCGGCGTCCTCGACTCGGACCCGCACCAGCGCGGCTCGGTGGAATCCCTCTCGGTCACCGAGGGCGCGTTCGAGGTCGAGATCGGCGGCGTCGTGCAGCGGGCGCGGGCCGGCGAGACCCTGCGCTACCGCTGCGACCGGCCCCACCTCGTGCGCTGCACGGACGGCCCGGCCCGGGCCACCATGGTGGTGATCATGAAGGCCGCCGTGATGGAGTGAGGCGGCCCGGCCGATCCCCCGGCCAAGCCCCCGGTCAGCGCTCCGGACTGGCGGCGGCGCCCGGCGCGAGGGCGCGCACGCGGTAGTCGCGGGGGCTCAGGCCGTAGCGCTCCTTGAAGCGGCGGGAGAAGTGGGACTGGCTGAGGAAGCCGCAGCCATACGCCACGGTCCCCAGCGGCATGTGGAGGCAGCCCGGATCGGCCAAGCGCTTGGCGGCCGCCTCGAGCCTGCGGTGCCAGATCCAGTCGGCGATGTGCCGGTCCTGCGCGCGGAACAGCGCTTGCAGCCGGCGCAGGGACACGCCGGCCGCGGCCGCGAGCCGGGGCGGGTCCAGGGTCGGATCGTGGAGATGGGCCTCGAGATAGGCCCGGGCGCGCTGCACCACGACGCTGTCCTGGACGGGCCGCTGCGCCTCCCGCGCGAGCCGCTCCGCGAGGCTGGCGACGATGAGGTCGAGCCCCGTGGAGACCATGCTCTCGGCCACCTGGGGCGTCAGCCGGTCGCCCAGGCTGAGCAGGTTGCCCAGGAACGACCGGGTCAGGGTCGCGGTCGGCAGATCGCCGCCGACAGTCACGCCGGCGAACAGGCGTGCGGAGCCCAGAGCCCCCTCCAGCCGCTCCCGCGGGATCCCGATGGCCAGCACCTCGCTGTAGCCGCCGTGCTCGATCGTCCAGGGTGTATTCGTATCCCGGATCGAGAAGTCGCCGACCCGATCCGTGCTCGACCGATCGTACTGATCCGCGCGGACCTGTCCCGAGAGCACGATGCTCATGAACAGGTGGTCAGTCTTGTGGTTCTCATGGCGAAGCGTGCGCGGCGTCGTGGCCGCCCGCAGGTTGCGCAGCGCGAATTTCGTGAAGACCAGGCCGCCGATACTGGCTCCCTCGATCGTCGCGTGAAACGGATCGTCGTTGAGACGGTCCTGCGCCATCGGAACCAGGCGATCTTCGCAGACGTCTCGCCACAGGCGAAACCTATCCTTCTCCGATACACCTTCGGTTGAGAACAGAGTCTGCATCGCGGCAGCCGTATGACCGCGATTGCTGCGAACCGCAACCGCGCCCCGTCCACGCACGCCGCCGCGGCGCCGCGGGACACGGATTGATCGGCAGGAAATCCCGCGCGCCCACGATGGACCGTCGGGCCCGTCCCATCACCCGTGGCGCCTGTCGGGCCGTGGAGCGGATCCGCACGGCTGGCATTCGGAAGACGTTCCGTCGCGAGCGCCCCGCCCCGGCGGGGGCGTCGGCGCGGGCCGGCCGCGGGGCCTCAGCGCCCGCTGTTCACCCAGCGCACCACGTCGGCCAGCACGACGGTCAGCGCCTGATCGAGGGCGCGGGCGCCGCTGCCGGCATCGATCTTGGACACCGGGACGCGGGCCGTGAAGATCCGCGCCGCCGCCACCTTGCCGGTGCCGTCGGCCACGAGCTTCAGCGACAGGTCGACCACGGCCTCGCCGGTCCCGGACTGCACGTCGAAGGCGCGGATCTCGCTGATCAGCTGGTAATCGGCCACGACCTTGTCGCCGGGCCGGCTCACGGAGCGGAGCCGCCCGGAATTCTCCAGGCTCTGGATGAGCCGCGTCTGGATCAGGCGCGGCAGCCGGTCGGCCCACTGGCCGCCGCCCAGGAAGGACAGGGCGCCGCCGTTCTCGCGGACGATGATCCGGTCGGCCTCGAAGGGCTGGATGCTCACCGGCTCCGAGACCACGATCGAGCGGCCGGCCGCGATCGGCCGCCCCGCGGCCGGCAGCGCCGCGAGGTCGAAGGTGAGGGGCGCCGCGCCGCCGCAGCCGCCCAGGAAGGCGGCGAGCAGCGCGGCGGCGGCGATGTGGGACGAGCGGACCATACGCATGACCTGAGGGACCCCGCCGGCGAACGGCGGAGCTGTATAAGCTATGCGGTTAAAACTAATCCGCCGCGGCATCCGTGCCGTGCGCCGGGACACATCCGCCCGGCGACGCGGCATTTCACCGGCCACCGTTGTATTCAGGCAACGAAGGCTTGCCGCCGAAGATCACCTGGCTCGGGTCGCGCTCCAGGCTGCGCACCGTGCGGTTGAGGGTGCTCAGCGTCCGCTGCCCGTCCCCCGACAGGGCCTCCACCTCGCGGCGGCCGGTGCCGCTCAGCCGGCCGAAATTGGCCGAGATGCTGGCGGTGCGCTTGTCGAGGTTCTCCGACATGGTCCGGAACGCCTTGCCGGCGTCGCGCACCGAGATCGCCGCCGCGCGGATCTCCGCGAAGGTGCTGGAGCCCTCCTGGCCGGAGGCCGAGCCCAGGAAGCTCTCGGCCCCGTTGAGCACGGCGTCGATCTTGTCGGCCGAGGCGCTGAGCTTGCCGGCGAGCAGCCGGGCGTCGTGCAGGCCGGCCTCGATGTCGGGGCTGGCCTTGGACAGGGCGGCCGAGAAGCGGTCGGCGTTGTCGATCACCCGGCCGAGCTTGGCCCCGTCCACCGCCTTGACCAGCGCGGAGATGTTCGGGCCGGCATCGGCCAGCGTCTTCGAGAAGGTCTCGACATTGGCGAGCGACCGGTTGATCGCCCCCTCGTTGGCGGAGACGAGCCGGTCGAGGCGGGCCAGCATGTCGTCGGCCCGCTGCGCCACCTGGCGCGCCAGCGCCATCATGTCCTGCATGTCGGAGGAATCGGCGAAGATCGTCGGCGGCTCGCCGTTGGCCATCGGGGTCAGCACCGGCGCGTCGGCGTTGCCGCCCGACAGGGAGATCACCGAGACGCCGGTGAGCATCGCCGAGTCGAGGCGGGCGCGGGTGTCGGCCCGGAGCGGGGTCGCGGGATCGACCTTGATCGTGGCGAGCACCCGGCGGGGATCCTGCGGGGCGAGGCGGATATCGGTGACCTCGCCGACCTTGATGCCGTTGAAGTTCACGCTCGAGCCGCGCGACAATCCCCCGACCGAGCCGGAGAAGACGATGCGGACGAGCTGGCTGACCTGCCGCGACGAGCCGCCGGAGAGCCACAGCACGGTGCCGAAGCCCGCCAGGATGACGGCGATCGTGAAGGCCCCGATCAGGGCGTAGTTCGCGCGAGTTTCCATGCGCTCAACCTGCGGTTCTGGCCGGCGGAGATCCGGCCGGGCCTGGAGCCCCGGCTCCCAGACGGGAGCAGGGCGGGATCTGGGTGGGGCGGCGACCGGGCATCGGATCAGGCATCGGATCAGGGATCGGATCAGGCATGGGCCGAGGCGCCGCCCGTGGCGATGGTCCGGGCGCGCTTGCCGTGGAAGTAGGAGCGTAGCCAGGGATGGTCGCTCGCCAGCATCTCGTCGATCGTGCCGGCGGCGATGATCTGGCCGTCGCCGAGCGCCGCGATGCGGTCGCAGGCGGTGTAGAGGCTGTCGAGGTCGTGGGTGACCATGAACACGGTCAGCCCCAGCGTCTCCTTGAGGGTCGAGACGAGGTCGTCGAACTCGCCCGCGCCGATCGGGTCGAGGCCCGAGGTCGGCTCGTCCAGGAACAGGATCTCGGGATCGAGCGCCAGGGAGCGGGCCAGGGCCGCGCGCTTGATCATGCCGCCCGACAGTTCCGAGGGCAGCTTGTCGGCGGCGTCGGGCTTCAGGCCGACCATCTCGATCTTGAGCCGGGCGAACTCGTCGAGCAGGCGCTCGGACAGGTTCAGGTGCTCGCGCATCGGCACCTGGATGTTCTGCTTGACGGTCAGCGCCGAGAACAGGGCGCCCTGCTGGAACAGCACGCCCCAGCGCTGCTCCATCCGGCGCCGCTCGGCGTAGGTCAACGCGTCGACGTCCCGGCCGAACACCTCGATCGTGCCGGCTCGCTTGGGGTTGAGGCCCAGGATCGTCCGGGTCAGCACCGATTTGCCCTGGCCCGAGGGGCCGACGAAGCCCAGGATCTCGCCGGCGCGGATGTCCAGGCTCAGGCCTTTCAGGATGTTGCGGTCGCGGAAGCCGACCACGAGGTCGCGCACGCGGATGATCGGCGCGGGGCCATTCGGCGAGGCGGTCATCGGGGCATCCATCGCGGCCGCCTCAGAAGTCGATCGCGGCGAAGAACACCGCGAACAGGCCGTCGAGGACGATGACCATGAAGATGGACTTCACCACCGACGCGGTGACGTGACGGCCGAGCGATTCCGCGGAGCCCTCGACCGCGAAGCCCTCGATCGTGGCGATCACCCCGATGGTCAGCGCCATGAACGGCGCCTTGATCAGGCCGACCATGACGTGGTGCACGCCCACCGCCGCCTGGAGCCGGACCAGGAACTGGTCGAGGGTCAGGCCGCCGTAGAGCATCGCGGTGAGGCCGCCGCCGGCGAGCGCCGCGAGGTCGCCGATCAACGTCAGCATCGGCAGGCCGATCATCAGCGCGAGCACCCGGGGCACGATCAGGATCTCGACGGGGTCGAGGCCCATGACCCGGAGCGCGTCGACCTCCTCGCGCATGCGCATGGAGCCGATCTCGGCGGTGATCGCCGAGCCGGAGCGGCCCGCGACCATGATCGAGGTGAGCAGCACGCCCATCTCGCGCAGGATCAGGAGGCCGATCAGGTTGACCACGAAGGTCTGGGCGCCGAAGCGCTGGAGCTGGAAGATACCCTGCTGGGCGACGATGCCGCCGACGAGGAACGAGATCAGCACGATGATCGGCGTGCCGTTGAGCGCCACCTGCTGGATCTGGTTGATCAGGGCGTTGCCGCGGAACGTGCCGGGCCGCAGGGCGACGCGCCCGCAGGCGGCGATCAATTCGCCCAGGAAGGCGAGGGCGGTGACGAACTCGTGGCCGCCCTGCACGGTGCGGCGGCCGGTGGCGTCGAGCAGGCCGACGACCGGGCCGTGCCGCCGCGGCGGCGGCGCGTCCGGCTCGCGCAGCCGGACCTCGCCCAGCAGTATGCGGTGCTCCGGGCGGGCGCCGAGATAGGTGAGGGCGCTGCCCGCCTGCTCGATCTCGGCGCGGGTCCGCTCCAGGACCCAGGCGCCCAGGGTATCGAGGCGCTCGATCCCCGACAGGTCGACCGCCACCGGCCCGGCGCGGCCGGCCGCCGCGATGCGCGCGGCCGCGGCCTCGACGGTCGGGGCCTGGTCGGCGGTCCAGCGGCCGTCGAGCGCCAGGCGGCCGTCGGCCGACCGGTCCCGCAGCGCGGCGCCGGCCAAGGCGCCGGGAACACTGCCCTCGCTCAGCAACACCCTTACTCCTCGATCGAGGCACCACCCTGCCCGGCGGTTATGACGACATTACGGTTGACGATCCGTCTCCAACCGCACCCCCAGCGCGCGGCGGGAGGCCAGGGCGAGGCCCAGTCCCGCGGCGGCGAGCGGCGCCATCAGCAGGAAGGCGAGGGGGCCGCCGGCCCGGTAGGCGACGCCGCTCACCAGGGTCGCGACCACCGAGATCCCGGCATTGACCGCGCTGAGGGTGCCCTGCGCCCGGCCCCGCGCGCCGTCGGGGGCGTAGGCCGAGACCGCCGCCATGGCGCCGAGCTGCGTCGCCCCGAAGGTCAGGCCGTGGAGGCACTGGAGCGGCACCAGCGCCGCGAGATGGTCGCCGAGGAGGTACATGCCGATCGCCCGGAGGATCGCCGCGACGGCCCCGGCGCCGAGGAGCCGCACCGGGCTGCGCCAGGCGGCGGGCAGGGCGGGCAGGCCGGCGAACAGGGCGATCTCGGCCAGCACGCCGATCGCCCAGAGCGCGCCGACCCAGGCGGGCGGGATGCCCTGGCCGGTCCAGTAGATGCTGCCGAACCCGTAGATCGCCCCGTGGCTCGCCTGGATCGCGGCCGCCGCGCCGATGCACAGCCAGAGCCTGGGCGGCAGCCGCTTCCGGCCGTCGCCCTCCGCCGACGGCGGCAGGGCCGCCACCGCGCGGCTGCGCCACGCCACCAGCGCCGCGCCGAGGGCGAGGCCGGTCAGGAGCAGCGGCACGGCGAGCCGGCCGCCGAGCGCCGTCAGCAGCACGCCGCCCGCGAGGTTCGCCAGCAGGAACGCGATGGAGCCCGCCATCCGGATCCGCGAGTAGGCGAGGCGGGCATCCCGGCGCACGGCGGCGAGCGTCAGGTAGTCGATGCAGGGCACGAGCGGCGCGCCGGCGACCGCGTTGAGCACGATCAGCCCGGCCAGCAGCGGCCACGCGATCCCGGCCGCGGCGGGCATCAGCGCGTAGGTCAGGCTCAGGGCGAGGCTGCCGAGCAGGATCAGCCGCCGGGGGCCGAGGCCGCGGTCGAGGAGGCTCATCAGCGGCGCCGTGGCGGCGATCCGCGTGGCGATCGGCAGGGCGAGCAGGACGCCGATCACCCGGGCATCCAGCCCCAGGGCGTCGAGCCACAGGGGCATGAACGGCATCGCGATGCCGATCTCGGTGAACACCACGGCGTAGAGCAGCGACAGGCGCGCCGGGCCGGACGGGCGGGGCAAGGCGGGTCTCGACGAGCGGGGAGGGGGCGGAGGCGGAACCGGGAGGGCGTCCGTAAGCGCCCGTTAAAGGGCCTCTGTCAAATTCCCGGGGATCGGTGCGCACCGGGGCGGGCCGCCGCCGCGCCCGCATCGAGCGTCCAGAGAGGCCCATGTTCGGTTCCGTCAACCCGAGCGCGCACGCGTCGGCCGAGTACGAGGCGATCGAGGCGACGATCAGCGCCAGCGAGCGCGGCCGCTGGTTCCTCGCCGAGTATGCCCGGCGCAACCGGGGTGCCGAGACCGAGGTGCTGCTCGGGGCGATCGCGCGGCTGGAGCGGAGCGTCACCGCCGACCGCGGGCAGGAGGCCTTCGGGCACCTGCGCGGCAACCTCCTCGACATGGCCGACGCGATCAGCCGGACCAAGGGCGAGATCGCGGCGCTCAACGCCCCGAACGGCGACGAGACCCGTCTGACGCAGGCGTCCCTCGCCCTCGACGCCATCGTGCGCGAGACCGAGCAGGCGACCTCCGACATCCTCAGCGCCGCCGAGTCGATCCAGGAGGCGGCCTGGACCCTGCGCGAGCGCGGGGCCGACGCGCAGGCCTGCGACGCCCTCGACCGCCACGCGACCGCGATCTACACGGCCTGCTCCTTCCAGGACCTGACCGCGCAGCGCACCGCCCGGATCGTCTACACCCTGCGCTACCTGGAGGACCGGGTCTCCGCGATGATCGCCATCTGGGGCGAGGACGCGGTGCGGGTGCCGCCCCACCGGGGCGCGCGGCCGGACGGCGAGCCGGCCGACCTGAACCAGAGCGACATCGACCGCTACATCGCCATGGACGTGCCGGCCGTCACCGTGGCGGCCCTGGTGGCCCGCCCCGGCAGCCCGGCGCTGCACGAGGACCTGGTGTTCCTGCCGGTCCAGGCGGAGGCCCGGGCGCCGGAGACCGAGCCCGCGGCCGAGATGCCGGCCGGGCTGGCCGGCGCCTCGCCATCCGCGCCTGAGCCGGTGGCCGAGACGGACGGCGACGTCGAACCGGTCGAGGCGGCCGGGCTCGCGGACGCGTCGGACACGGACCTGGGCACCGCGCTGGCGGACGGATCGGAGGCCGCATCTGCGGCCGACCCTGAATCTGGCGCGACGACCGATCTGGAGGCCGACGGGGCGGTCGATTTCGGGCCCCTCCCGGAGGACGGCCCGGAGATGGTGCCGGAGCCGGCCCCGGAGGTCGCCTCCCCGCCCGCCGCCGCGACGTTCGCCGAGGCCACGCCGGAGCCCGACGCCGCGACCGGAGCGGTCGAGGAGGATCTCGCGCAGGACATCGCGCAGGACATCGCGCAGGACATGGCGGAGGACATGGCGGAGGACTTGGCCGACCTCACCTGGGGCGAAACCGTCGCGGCGGCCCCGGAGCCGGCGATGCCGCCGGAGGAGCCGGCCCTGAGCTTCGCCGAGATCGACGCGCTGACGCCGGAGCAGCGGCTCGCGCTGTTCGCCTGACAGGCTCCGACCGGGCCTCGGCGCCGACGCCGCGCGGCGGGGCGGTTCGACAGGCGCGCCACGGCGCGGACCCTGCTATCAGGGGCGCCCCCGGCAACCCCGAGCACGCGCATCCGTGGCCCTGCACCTGATCAAGCTCTGCGTCGGCCCCGCCACCATCGCCGACCTCGAGGCCCGGCAGGCCCGGTTCCGGGAGGAGGCGCTCCGGGACGGCCGGCAAGCGGCCCCGTTCCACGTCACCCGCACCCTGCCCAAGCGCCACCGGGAGATCACCGGCCACGGTTCGATCTACTGGGTGATCCGCGGGACGCTGTCCTGCCGGCAGGCGATCACCGCGATCGAGCCGCTCACCGGGGAGGACGGCATCCCGCGCTGCCGCCTGGTCTTCGATCCCCGGCTCGTCCCGGTGGCGCCCCGGCCCTACCGGCCGTTCCAGGGCTGGCGCTACCTCACGGCGCGCGACGCGCCGGCCGATCTCGGGGCCGAGGCTTCCGGGGACCTCGCCGAGATGCCCGAGGCCCTGCGGCGCGAACTGGTCGGCCTCGGCCTGCTGTGAGGGCGGGGCGGCGCCCGCGCCGCCCGGTCCCGCGCGCAACGTCAGGATACGGGGGCGGGTGCGACGGATCTCGTCGTCCCCGGCGTGTGCCCCGCCGGCGCCGCGAACGGCCCCGGCGGGATCGGTCCTACGCCCCGTCGAAGCGCCCGCTGGCATGGGCCAGCATGGTGTAGACCTTGCCGGTCTCCGAGGTCAGGTAGGCGTCGGTGCGCTTGGCGTCGCTGTCGTTCTTGACCACGTCGCCGAGCAGGCGCTCGAACTCGCTGACGTAGCGGTCGACGCTGCGGCGGAACTCCGCGTCGGTCCTGTAGCGGCGCTGGATCTCCGCGAAGGTCGCCCGGCCCTGCGGCGTGTAGATCCGCGGGTCGAACAGGTTCGGCTCACCCCGGCGGTATCGCTCCCACAGGTCGACCGCGGTCCGGTGCTCGATCATCTTGGCGATGTCGG
>NZ_BBUX01000011.1:0-137031 GCF_000974725.1 Methylobacterium sp. ME121 | reverse complement strand
GCCCGAGGTCGGCGGGCGCTGGAATGCGCGCTACATCGCGGGCATCGGCCGCCGGGGCGAGGCGTTCGTGGTCGTGTTCGACCTCGTCGCGCTCATGGACGGCGACGGCCCGGCGCTGGCCGCACCCTCGCAGGCCGCACCCTCGCAGGCCGCCTGAGGGATCCGCTCCGGCCCGCGCTCACGCCGTCGGGGCCTCGCGGGCCAGCTCACGGACGAACATCTCCGCCTGGTCGATGAGCAGGTTCAGATCGGCCACGCTGCTGCTCATTCGGCCGGCCAGCTCCGCGGTGAGCACCGTCAGCCGGGTGTCGGCACTCGGCTGTACGCTCTGGAGGTTGGCGATCTGGGCCGCCAGCTCGGTCCGTCTCCGATGCAGCACCTTCAGGAGCGCCTCGATCCGAGCCGCGACCAGATCCGCGGTGAGCGCGTCCGTCCGTGCGCCGCTGGCGGTCCCATCCTCCTCGGAGCGCGGTGGGATGATCGTTCCGGTCATGGCAACCTTGCTCTGCCTCGGGACGAACGGCTTAGGCCGTGACGCATTCCTCAGGCTGACCGGCGCTGGCGATGGACGCTCCGGCGGCCGAGCCTTCCTCTCACCCGAACCGGCGGCACGCGCGCGGCCGGGGCCCTGCGGTCCGCGTCGGAGTTCGAGCAAGTCTCAGGCCGCCCGGACGGCCGCGACGAAGCGAGCCACCTCCGCACAAGATGCTCGGACGGGCGGGACAGCCCGTTTGCCGCGTCGAGCACCTGGGCCGCGCCCATCTCCTCGGAGGCCGCTGCCGTGCCGGCGACGTTGCGCGTCACCTCGTCCGTGCCCGTCTTCGCCCGAGGGACGTCGCGCACGATCTCCTGCGTGGCGGCGGCCCGCTCCTCGACCGCCGCGCCGATGACCTCCCGGATCCGCCCGGCGATCACTCCGACGGCACCGACCGCCCCGGCGGTCACGCCCTGCCCGCGCGCAGTCTGAACCGAGATCTCCGCGGTGGCCCTGGTCGTCTGCGCGGCGAGCGCCGTGACCCCGGCGGCGGCCGGTTTCAGGCCGCCCTCGATATAGTGAGACGGCATGATCCGTCTGAGCGCATCGGCCCGCGTGTCATCGCCGATTTTCCCGCGGGATGGCAGGATCTGCCGCGTCTGCGCACCGATATAGCCGCTCGATCGCCTGTGTTGCCTGATCTCATCCTCCGTCATACGCCGCTTGGTCGCGACAGCCGCGGTGAAGACGGAGCCGATCTGACCCGCGCCGTCACGCAACTCCGTCGCCGTCCAGACCATCGTCAGCCAGGAGCCGCACGGAGCTCTCCGCGCAGCGCGCGGTCTCGGATCCAACCTTCGTCCGCGCCGAGGACGTGCTCGGTGAGCCGGACGTCGTTGACCTGACCGCGCTGACCTGCACCTACGTGACCGTCGTCATGCTGCAGAGCATGGCTGAAGGCGTGCCGCCCGGTCAGGAGCCGCCGTCCGAGCCCGGCGACTGAGCGCGACACGGTGCGGCGGCCCGCGTCGAACGGCCCGATCCGGAGGGCAGGCACGCTCGCGCCGCGCCCCACGCGCGTCCGCCCCGCGCGGCCTCGCGGCTCCCTCGGGTCGGCAGGAGCGGCCGTGGTATCGCTGGCGCGGGCAGAAAAAAGGCCGCCCCGTCGGAGCGGCCCGAAGTCTTGGGAGGAAACGCCCTCGGAGAGGGCTGCAGGATCGCGACGCCATCGCGACCCGGCACGGTCGATCTGGGCACCGGCCGTGCCGCGGACAACCGAGGGCAGGTGGGATCGCGTGCATAAGCGGCACAGTTCGGCCCGCCGGGTGCGATTCCACACCATGGCGGGTTCCGGCCGCCGGTCGTGCCGGCGTCTGGACCCGAGCAGAGCGGCGGCGCCGGGGCCGCGCCGGGGCCGCACAGGAACGGGGCGCGAACGCAGACGGTCACGGACCATACCGGCTCAAAGGCAGGCTCCCATATCCGCTCCGATGTCCGGGTCGGGCCGGCATCACGGCGGGATCCGCTGCCCGTCCCACGCCAGGGTGTGACCGGAATCTTCGGCCTGCAGTCCGGACACCACCTGCAGCAGCCGGGCCGCACACTCGTCCGGCGCGAAGACGCCGGGCGTCCCGGCATCCGGGCGGAACGGCCGGGACAGTGCCGTCCGCACGGTTCCGGGATGGAGACCGACGACGATCAGCTCCGGATGGGTGCGCGCCGTCTCGACGGCGAGCGTGCGGAGGATCTGGTTGAGCGCCGCCTTCGAGGCCCTGTAGGCGTACCATCCGCCCAGGCGATTGTCGCCGATCGATCCGACGCGCGCCGAGAGCGCGGCGAAAACGCCGTGCCCGGCGCGCGGCATCAGCGGGATGAAGTGCTTGGCCACGAGGGCGGGACCGACGGTGTTGACGGCGAACACCGTGGTCATCGCGGCCGGATCGAGCGCGCGGATCGCCTTCTCCGGTGCGATGCCCGCCCCGTGCAGCAGACCGCTGGCGACGAGGACCAGCCCGACCGGTCCGGCGGCGCCGACAGCCTCGGCCGCCGCCGCGATCGAGGCCTCGTCCGTGATGTCGACGGACAGGGACTGCACGGATTCGGGCTGGGACGCCTGCGACCGCGAGAGGGCGAAGATGCGCGCGTACGTTCCGGTCTCCGCCAGGGCTGCGACGAGCGCCTGACCGATCCCGCCCGAAGCCCCGAAGACGACTGCACTGCTCATTCGGCACACCGCGAACGGGACGTCTTCCCGGGCTCTCCACTCAACGGATCCGGGGCGTCGCCCGCAAGGTCTGCGAACCCGCATCGGACGGCTATCCCGCGCCCGGAAGGAAGATCTGAGGACCGGCCGGGCAGAGCCTCACCGCGGCAGGCGAAACGCTCGGCCCCGCGGAGCCCGAATCCCCGGACCCGGCAGGGAGGCCCGGACAGACCGGCGACCCGCCCAGGGCGGCTGACGGCGCGAGACCGGGGCAGAGCCGGATGCTGCCCGCCCCGTCCCCGGTCGCGTCCGTGAAGCGGTCCGGCCCGTCGATGCGGACGGCGTGGCGCTCGACGGCACGACCGAGACGGGGCCCGCCGGACTGCCGGCAGTCCTGCTCGACGCGGAAGTCGTTGCCGTGGCATCGGCTCACAGGTCCAGCAGCCGCTGGCGACCGTGGTCGTGGTCGGAGGATCGTCGGCCCGGTGACGCTGTTGTCGGTGATCCCGGCCCTCCGGCGCGTGCTCCCGACGGCGGATCCGGACGCATCGCGCGCCTCGTCGTGACACGCAGAGCGGCGCGCGACCGTCGGGCGGCGCCTCCGCCCGAAGAGGCGCCGAGACGCGCCCCTGTGGCCGCGGGAACGGGATCTCGAACAGGCGTCACGAAGCGGCGAGCCGCCGGGGATGCGCGGCCGGAGCGCTTGACCGGACAGGGCCCCCGTGGCTTCTGGCGACTGCGCGAACGGCCGGTCACGGCTCCGCGCGTCACCGTCAGGACTCCTGAACCCCATGCCCAGCGACAGTCACAGTCGATTGTCCGCGCCGTTCGCGCCGGCCGCCGCTCGCATGGACGCCTGATCGGCGCGCCTCGGGACACGGTCGCGCGAGCGGCCGGACGCCTCCGAGGTGCCGTATGAAGACGATCATCCCCCACAGCGCAGGCGCGCGCGTCGCGCCGTTCGCCGAGCGCCGGCAAGCCCCGTTCGACGCGCACCGCGTCCGTGTTCCGAGGCCGGTCGAGCGCGGCCTCCGCGCTCCTCTGCGGGCACGCTGGTCGATCGATCCCGCCAGCGGGCGCCTGGCGTGCAGATGGGTGTTGGACGACGAGGTGCCGGACAGTCCGCATCGTCGAGACCGCAGTCCGGTGAGCGACGCCTCTGATCGCACCGCGTGCGATCGGTTCGCCGCCTAGCACGCCTCATCGACGGGACGGCCGACGCCCCGTCGATGATGGTGAGGCCATCGGGCTTCGAGGTGGATCCGCCGGACAGGCAGGCGGGTTCGTGACGCCCCGACTTCAACACGCGGCGTCCCCTCGACGCGGGCGGCGTCCGGGTAGGGTCATGCCGGCCGGATCTGCTCCGAGGCCAGCAACCTCTCGAAGTAGGCGATGGTTTTCATGAGCCCTTCCCGCAGCGGCACCGTCGGGCGCCAGTCGAGGAGCTGCTCGGCCAGGGCGATGTCGGGCCGCCGCTGTCGCGGATCGTCCACCGGGAGCGGGGCGTGAACGAGCTTCGAGCGCGAGCCCGACAAGTCGACGACGAGGTCGGCCAGCTGTCGGATGGTGAACTCGTCCGCATTGCCCAGATTGACGGGACCGGTGATCGCCGCCCCGGTGGCCATCATCGCCTGGAGGCCCAGGACCAGGTCGTCGACGTAGCAGAACGAACGGGTTTGATGCCCTTCGCCGAAGACCGTGATCGGCGCGCCGCGCAGGGCCTGAACGACGAAGTTGGAGACGACCCGCCCGTCGCTGGGATGCATGCGCGGGCCGTAGGTGTTGAAGATCCGCACGACCTTGATCGGGACGCGATGCTGCCTGTGATAGTCGAAGAACAGGGTCTCGGCGCAGCGCTTGCCCTCGTCGTAGCAGGAGCGGGGCCCGAGCGGATTGACGTTGCCCCAGTACCCCTCGGGCTGCGGGTGCACGAGCGGATCCCCGTAGACCTCCGAGGTCGAGGCCTGGAGGATCGGCACGCGGAGCCGCTTCGCCAGCCCCAGCATGTTGATGGCCCCCATCACGCTGGTCTTGGTCGTCTGGACAGGATCGAACTGGTAATGGATCGGGGAGGCCGGGCAGGCGAGATTGTAGATCCGGTCCACTTCGACGAAGAGCGGATGCGTGACATCGTGCCGTACGAGCTCGAAGCGCGGGTTGTCGAACAGGTGAGCGATGTTGCTCTTCCTGCCCGTGAAGAAATTGTCGACGCAGAGGACCTCGTGGCCCTGCTCCAGCAGGCGCTCGCTGAGGTGCGAGCCGATGAAGCCGCCGCCGCCGGTGATCAGGATCCGGTCGCTCATCTGTGACGGTCCCAGCAATCAGGGCCTTGCCGTGTCGGCGTGGCGCGGTTTCTGAAGAAGTTCAGCCGTCCGAGCCAGCGCGCGCGCGCCGCGCGCTTCTTCGGCAGGCATTCCTCGACGAAGCGGGCAAACTCCTCGAGGTCGAGATCGAAATCCTCGCGCTCCCTGCTGCCGGGGACGTGCAGGGCGTTGCTCGAGGTGTCGAGATCCGTCACCCGCTCGGCGGGAAAGTAGAAACAGGCCGACACGTTCTCGCGAAAGATCTCGGTGTCGTAGATGCGCAGATCGTCCTTTCCGCTGAGCACGGATCGGCTCGATATGACGCATCCGGGCGCGTTGGCGACCCATTTGTACTTGGCGAGACCGGCTCCGAAATGCGTCACGAACAGGTCGGTGTGGAGCGCGGCCACGAGGCTCGCGCCCATCGAGCAGGGCACGAGCGGCAGCAGGTCGACGTTGGCGATATCCGCCACCCGCCGGCGGAGCGCGTCGATCAGGTCGATCTCCATCTGGACGATGGAGGGCACGGTCCCCGTCGCGGGGACGAGGCTCTCGCAGTAGCTCTCGACGAAGCCGCCCTTCGCGCGCGCGAGCGTGTTGTGCCCGTCGACGAGGACCAGAAACCGCTCCCCCCGCCTCCGGCCGAGGCGTCGGATCAGGCCAACATACCCGTCGAGCTGCCGGACCCACTGGCGATTCTCCAGCCGCAGGCCGATGAGGACGATCGTGGCCCGGCGCGCCGCGTCCGCCAGGCGGGCATCGAGCGCGGGCTCGGCGCTCCGCGCCAGGGCCGCGAGACGATCGGCCAAGCGCTGGCTCACGCGGTAGGAGCGGAACGGCAGGAAGGTCGCCGCGCCGGTGACGGCAGCCTGCAACAGGGGCAGCGGGCCTTCGATCCCGCGATACACACGTCCGGCGACTTCCGGAAAGACGGCGTCGACCGGAAAGATCGGCTCGTTGCAGCTGGCGAACAGGAACACCGCCGGCGAGCGACCGAGCGACAGCACGTCGTCGACCGCGGCCAGCTCGTTCCAGATGGCGTGACTGATGTGCGCGTGTTCGAAGACGATCCCGACGCGTGTCGACCGGGCCGCGCCGTCGATCAGGGCCGGGAGAAGGTACTGCCGCCACAGCCGGACCTGCACGAGGGTCGCGGCGTCGAACCCGACGCTCGCCAGGTTGGGCCGGGCGTAGGCCGTGTTGGTTCGAACGTCCAGCAGGGCCGATGCGAGGCGGGAGTTCTTGCCGATCAGCGTGCACAGCGTCTCGTTCCGGTCCGCCGAGTAGCCGACAAACCGGAAGCCCGGCATGGGCAGGTAGATCGAGAAGCGGAGATCGCCGCCGTCCGGATGGCGCGTCTCCTGCCCGCCGCGCGCGACGATCTCCTTCGTCACCAGTTCGGGCAGATGGGGCGGAGACCCCGCCGGCGCGCCGTTGAGCCGCGCCAGCGCCGCGTGCATCGCCTGTGCCCGCGGATCGGAACCGCCGCCCGTCACGACCCGGACAGCCTGCTCCGGGTTGGCGGCAGCCGCGCGCGCGAGGGCTTCGATCAGGAGATGGATATCCTCGATCATGGCCCGCGAGCCCGCCGCGCCATCGTCGTCGGTGAGAAGCGCCTCCGCCTGCCAGTCGAGAGGGCCCGCCCCGTCCCGTGGCGCGGCGAGGAACTCCGCCGCGCAGGACGCCAGCGGCGCGCCGTCCGGGTTCAGGAACCGGAACGCGCGCGCGTCATCGGGACCCACGAGCGCGACCACCGTGGCGCGCCCGCCGAGATCGATCAGGCCGAGCGCGGACCAGTCGGACTCGGCCGGACAATGCGCCACGAGTCGCCCGTCGCGGCTCGTGACCGCGTCCCCCGATCGCTGCAGCCTACGGGTATGGCGGATGATCATAGGCGCCCGTCCTCGGCATCGTCCGAGCGGGTTTGTCGAACTTCAGGCGTTGCCACAAGGAGACCCGTGGGCGCGTCGCCCGGACAGGCCGACCCGATCGCCTTCACCGCGCCCGCCACACCGTCGCTGCCCCCTCCCCCCGAACGCCTCACCGGGGCCCGGCCGGGAGTGGCAGCGGACGGCCGGACGGCCGCCTGCCTCGAGAACGGGGTCGATAAGGCGGCCCATCGTCGTCGGGCGGGCGCCGCGGCCCCGGCGTGCCCGCGCGTCCTCGACCGCGGCGAACGCTGCCGGCGAGCGCGGGATCGCCTGTCCCGCGGACACGGCAGAGCGGGATCCCTGCGACCGGCCTCGTTCGATGACGGTCATGATCGACACGGCGGCCGGCTCCGGAGTGTTGGCGCGCGGCGATCGGCGCGATCGGCCACCCGCGGCTGCGACAGGTGTCGGATCTGGCGCTGTCCGAGGTCGGACGAGCGCTGGCGCAGCGCGCTCGGGCGTAACGCCGCCCGTCCAGGCCGCGAACCGCACGCGCGGATGACGCGCCCGCCCGGCGCCGGCCTGGAGGATCGAGGCTAGGCCGTGCCGGTCATGCCGCCGGTCGCGACCGGTCGGCCGCCCCCGCGAGGTTGCGCTCGATGACGGCGCGCAGATGGGCGCGGTCGAAGGGCTTGCCGACGTGGTCATCGACGCCGGCCGCCCGGAGCGCCCGGACCTGCTCGGGCAGGACATGGGCCGTCATCGCGATGATCGGCACCGCGCCGAGCGCACCGTCGAGGCCGCGGATCGAGCGCGTCGCCGTGATGCCGTCCATGACCGGCATCTCAACGTCCATCAGCACGAGATCGTAGGCCTGCGCCCGGACCAGGGCCACGGCCTCCTGGCCGTTGCAGGCGACGGAGACGCGATACCCCATCGCCTCCAGAACCATCTGGGCGATCTCGCGGTTGATCGCCCCGTCCTCGACGAGGAGCAGGTGCGCGCGCGGCGCCCCGTCCGCCGCGGCCGCGTGCGGCGGAGCCGCCAGGATCGACCGTTCGAGCGCCGGGGCGTCCGTCGCCGCGCGCGGGAGGACCACGTCGAACCAGAAGGTCGAGCCCGCGCCGTCGCGGCTGTCCAGCCCCATGGTGCCGCCCATCGTCTCGATCAGGCCCTTGGCGATCGCGAGCCCCAGTCCCGTACCGCCGAAGCGCCGGGTCGTGGAGCTGTCGGCCTGGGCGAAGCGGGTGAAGAGCCGCGCCTGCGCGTCGACCGGGATCCCGATCCCGGTGTCGCGGACGGCGACCCGCAGAGCGACGCCATCCGGGCTCGGCGTCTGCGTGAGCGCGACCGTCACGGAGCCGCGCTGCGTGAACTTGACCGCGTTGTTGACGAGGTTCAGCAGCACCTGCCTCAGCCGCGTCTTGTCCCCGATGAGGGGCTGATCCGTGCCCGCGTCGCTGTCCCAGCGCAGGTCGAGGCCCTTGCGCTCGGCGGTTCCGGCGACGAGGGCCACGGTCTCCTCCACGAGCGCGCGCGGCGAGAACGGCGCAGCCTCCAGCGCGACGCCATCCGCCTCGATGCGCGCGTAGTCGAGGATGTCGTTGACCACCGTCGTCAGGACCTCGCATCCGACCCGCATCTGGTCGACGCAGCGCTGCTGGCTCGGGGTCAGGGTGGGGTCGTCGCGGAGCAGGTCACCGAAGCCCACGATGGCGTTCAGCGGGGTGCGAACCTCGTGGCTCATCGTGGCCAGGAAGTCGCTCTTGGCCCGCTCACCGGCCTCGGCACGCGCCTGTGCCGCTTCGGCCCGGTCGCAGGCATCGGCGAGTTCCGCGGTCCGGTCGGACACGCGACGCTCGAGATCGACATTGGCGAGTGCCAGGGCTTGGTCGCGTTCACCCAGGCGCGCCAGCAGCGAGGTCAGCGCGTCCGTCAGCTCGGCGATCTCCCGGTAGCCGCGCGGCTTCGGCAGGCGGGCATCGCCGGTGGACGTGTCGATGCCGCTGGCCGCCTTGGCCAGCGCGCGAAGCGGATGGGCGAGGCGCTCCGCCGCCGACCAGCCCAGCAGCGCGAACAGGAGCGTGAAGGCCACCCCGCCGAGCATCAGCCGGTTGATGATCGGATCGGAGATCGCCTTCGCCACCTCGACGGGCTGCCGCACCAGGACCGTCCAGGGCAGGGTCGGCTGATCGATCGAGGGGCTGCCGCGGCTCGCGCCGGTGAAGTAGTCACCACCGTCGGGCCACGTTCCGCGCGCGCTCGCGAGTTCGGCGCCGGTCGTCAGCGCCGGCAGAGCGGGCAGGACGGCGTCGATGCGCCGGCCGGCCTGATCGCCGGGGCCGAGGATGACGGTGCCGTCGCCGGCGAGGATGAGCACCTCGACGCTCGGCTCGCGCCTCAGAGCCTTGGCGATGGCCGCCCGGCTCATCTCGCGCATCCACGTGATGCTGAGATGGCCGCCGACCACGCCGATCCGGTCTCCGGACGCGTCGCGGAGCGGCATCGCGACGTCGATGAAGCGCCAGGGCTCCCCGTAGGGGAGCGCCGGCAGGCGTTTCGCGAGGAGCTTCGCGTCGTGGACGTCGATGACGGCCGGGGCCTCGATGCCCCTCTGGAACCACGGGCGCGCGGCCACGCTCTCCCCCTCCAGCATGCCGCCGGTACTGGCCACGACGGTGCCGGACCGGTCCGCGAAACCGATCCAGGCATAGGCGGGGAAACTCTCGCGCAGGGCATCGACCCACGCGCGCTGCGCTTCGGGCCTCGTGGCGTTCGTCCGGGCGACCGCCGACAGCACGGCCATGTCGCCGAGCCGCTCGGCGATGTTGGCGTCGATGATCTGGCGCAGATGCTCCGCGAGTTCGGCGATGTGCGCCTCGGCGCGGATCTGCACGCGCGCGGCGACGAATTGCGAGACCAGGGTCGTGGCGGCGGCCGTCAGGAGCAGCGCTCCGGCGGCGAAGACGAGGGCGAGGAGGGTGCGCAGCCGCATGATGCATCGGGCCCGGGACGCCCGATCGTCGCACGCGGGCGGTTAATGCGAGGCTGTTGAGGTCCGGACAATCCGGATTGCCGAACGGAAACAGCGCTCTCGATCCCGCAGGAGAACCGCCGAATAGAGATCGATACATCGAAGGTCGGTCTGCGGATCCGTATCGACGTGTCGGCGGCCTCGGCGGCTGCCAGATCCGGGGCGCGGACGGCGTGACTCAGGTCCGGATGTGCTCCCACACCTTCGAGATGACGACCGAGCCCTCGCCGACCGAGGCCGCGACGCGCTTGACGGAGCCGGCCCGCACATCGCCGACCGCGAAGATGCCGGGATGCGACGTCGCGTAGGGAGACTGGGCGCCGATCGCGTCTCCCGTCAGGACGAACCCGTGGCTATCGAGGTCGACGAGCCCGGACAGCCAGCCCGTATTGGGCGCGGCGCCGACCATGACGAACACGGCACAGGTCGGGACCTCGCGCGTCGTTCGATCGGCGAGGGTGCGGATCGTGACCGCCTCGAGGTGGGTGTCGCCGTGCAGGGCCGTGAGTTCGGCGCCGTACTCGATGGTGATCGACGGCTCCGCTTCCAGCCGGCTCGACAGGTAGCTCGACATGGAGGTCGCGAGCGACGGCCCGCGCACGAGCAGGCGCACGTGCCGGGCGGATCGGCTGAGATACATCGCCGCCTGCCCCGCCGAGTTGCCGCCGCCGACGACGATCGCCTCGGCATTCCTGCAGTAGCGGGCCTCGATCTCGGTCGCCGCGTAGTAGATGCCGGCCCCCTCGAACGACTCCAGGCGCGGGATCGGCAGTCTCCGGTACTGAACGCCGGTCGCGACGACCACGGCCTGACCGCGGACCCGCCGACCGTTGTCGAAGGTCGCGCAGAAGGCGCCGTCCGCGAGCCGCTCCAGCTTCGCAACGCGCCGCGGCATCGCGAACCGCGTGCCGAATTTCATCGCCTGGACCTCCCCGCGCCAGACGAGATCGGCTCCCGAGATGCCGGTCGGGAATCCCATGTAGTTCTCGATCCGGCTCGAGGTGCCGGCCTGACCGCCGATCGCCACGTCCTCGATCACCAGCGCGCGGAGCCCCTCCGCGCCGGCGTAGACGCCGGCGGCCACCCCGGCCGGGCCACCGCCCACGATCAGGACGTCGAAGGCCTCGTCGTCCACGAGGCTGTAGTCCAGGCCGAGCAGCCGCGCGACCTTGGCGGGGGTCGGATCGGCCACGACGACGCCCCGACCGAAGATGACGGCCGGCCGCTCGGCCGCGATCGCGCAGCTCTCGGCCACGCTCGCCGCCTCCGGGCTGCCCAGCGGATAGGACCTGTAGGGAAGGCGGTTGCGGCTCGCGAACTCCGCGATCCGCCGCACGCTCCGGTCCCCGTCCTCGCCGATGAGCACCAGCGTGCCGTCATGCGAGTCGAGCTGCCGCCGTCGCCGTGCGGCGAGGACCGTGATGATGATGTCCGACATCTCCGGGATCTCGGACATCAGGCGCAGCATCGCCGGACGCGGCACCTCGGTGACGGCGGTATCGGCGCTCGCCCGCATCGGCATCGACCAGACGCCGCCGTTCAGGAACGAGATCTCGCCCATGAACTGGGTCGGCCCGAGCGTCGAGGGCAGATGCCGCTCGTCGGTGAACGGGTTGACCACTTCGATCTCGCCGGCCTCGACATAGTAGAAGCGGTCGGCCAGGTCGCCGGCGCGCACCAGGAAGGTGCCGGCCGGGTAGTGCCTCACGACCCCGAGGCCCCGAAGCGCCGCGACATGCGATGCGGCGAGCGGGATGCGCTGCATCTCCCCCAGGTCACGACCGATCGATTCCATGGATCGTCCCCATCGCGAGTCGCGCGCGGCGGCGCAGCATCGATGGCCGGGCCGCGGGAGGCAAGATCCGCGTCCTCGCGTCCGCCGGCACCGCGGACCGGGGCCTATTCCTGGAATGATCGACGTCGCGGGTGCGCGCTCCTGAACCGGCGCGGCCGCAGAGTCGGCCGGCGCGGATCTCTCCGGATTGCGACGCGCGCGGATCAGTGTTCGCGCGCGTGTGCCGGAGCACGGTCGGCGATCTTGGGCCGTGAGAATTTACCGGCACGTCGAGAGATCAATATTCCCGTAGAGGCTCCCATGGCTGATGCTGCTGCGATCCGCGAGACGATACGCCTCGACGAAGGCGACGTGATCGTCCTGCTCCCCGGCAACCTGTCTCCGACGAGCATCGGCCTGCTCCAGGCCAAGCTCGACGGCCTGGCCGCGGACCTGAACGCGCGCTGCCTGGAGGACAGTCGCGCTTCCCTGTCGGGACTGGCCGGGCTCGCCGCCGTCCTCGCTAACTGAGGTGGCGCCGACGGCGCACTCAGTGCAGGTGCAGGGCCTTGAGCGCCTGCCGCACCCGTTTCTCCCCGCAGGGCTTGGCGATAAAATGGGCCTCCTCGGGCAGCAGCGTTGCCTCGCGCGGATCGCAGCCCGAGCAGACGATGATGCGGGTCTCCGGCCAGCGTGCCCGGACGGCGTGCGCCAGATCGCAGCCGTCCATGGCGCCGGGCATGTTGATGTCGGTGTAGAGCAGGACGGCCCCGTCGTAAGCCTCCAGATGCTGGAGCGCGCCGTGGGCATGTTCCGCCTCCAGCACCTCGAATCCCAGCGTCGTCAGCATGTCGGCTGCGACGCGGCGGCTGAACTCTTCGTCCTCGGCGAGGACGGCGATGGGGCGAGGTCCTGACATACATCAGAAACTGCACCGACGGGCGCCTGTTTCAGCGTTGCCGCAGATTTTCAGACCGGCGCGGCCGGACGGTGGGCACGCGGGACGGGCGCGCTCGGAACGGGCGAGGCCCGGTAAGTGCGGGTCGTCGTCCGGGATCGGAGCGCGCCGTCCGGACGCCGTCGCGGCGCGTGAGCGCTCACCCGGAACGCGGCGCGTCGCGAGTGGAGGAATGACCGGCGCGGAGCCCGACCACACCCTGTTCGACCGGGTCCCGGTCCGCCGGACCGGACCGCGGGACGGCCGGTCGCGGCTCCTCGCGATCGCATCCCGCGACCGATGCGACGGGCCCGGCGCCACCGGCGGGGCGCGCCGTCTGCCACCCACCGCGTCGGCTCAGCGCTCCGACCGCGCGGCTCCGGCGGAACGCTTCGCTCCGAGATCCGGCCAATCGTCGCCGCGGTCGGTCCAGCCCTGGAGCGCTGTCGGCGAGATCAGAAATGGATGAGACGAGGCTTCTCTCCCGAAGTGTCGAGGACGCATCTCCGCTGTTGCATCGTTTCCTCCCAGTGGATGCGTCGTGCTTCCTGCCGCCTGCGCCCCCGCAGAGATTCCAGGACTGAAATCCATGTTATTCCGCCGGATCCGTTGTCGGACGAGGCGTCTCAGCCCGCGTAGAGACGGCCGTATCCTGTAGGGCGAAACCTGACTTATGATGGTTGCAACGGTTTGCTAAGGTTGATGGTTACTGCTCGCGAAAAGCGTGGAGAGCTCGATGTACGCCTCGGTTCTGGGTGATCCGGAGATATCGGTTGAGCCTCCGGATGTCGGTCCGACGCCTGAGGCACTCATCCTCCGCGAGCACATCCGCCGGATCTTGCGCAAGCTTCCGCGCCCCGCGGCCAGTGCTCAGTACAGCTGAAGGGAGCGGAGCACGACGCCGTCGGCGGTGTGGATCTCCACGCACCAGCGTTCGTCAGGATCGGGCAATTCGCCCCGCGCGTGCATCTCGGCGATCAGCTGCGTCGCCTCGGCCACGGCGACCTCGATCGAGCTTGCCAGCACGCCCTCCTCGTCCTCGATGACCTCGCTCGGTCCCCTCAGGCGGAAATGGTACCGCTCTACCATGTCGCTCCTGCTCACACCGTCGGCACAGCACTCCGACAACGCGAGGGTAACATCGAATGGTCGGATAAAGCCAAGCTGGCATGCCAAGTCGGCGCCGGCCGGGGCGGAGTCCGTCCGAGCCGGCACGTGTTCCTGCCTGTGATCTGCGGGAATGTCGGGGGCAAGCCCGGGGCCGGCCGACGCAGGTTGTTGCGCCGGTCAAGCTCTTAACGCGGCTGGCCTTTTTCAGGCGCATGGTGCGGGCATGTCCCAAAGCCCGACGAGCCCGCCATGCACTTCGAGATCCGCGCGACCGACACCCGTCTGTGGACCTGGGTGCTCCTCGATGCGACGCAGATGCCGGTCCTGACATCGGACCGGACCTTCCCTTCCGAGGCGCAGGCCTCGGCGGCCGCGCTGGCGTTCGCCAAACTCGTGACGCGGGCCGGCAGGACCCTGACCGCAGCGCCGCCGGGCGGCCTGCTCTGAGGCGAATGCCGTTCCCCGGCGCGATCAGGGTCGATCGGTGATGCCTGACGCAGCCCTGCAGCGCCATGTCGCGGCGCGACGATCGCCGCGTCACGCGGCGGGTCGAGGGACCGCAGCTCGAAGTTCGCGATGAGAACGTCCTGCTTCTCCTCGAGATGGTACGTGACGGGGTGGGCCACGAAGGTGCCGAGACGGACCGTCGGCCCGCCGGACGCCGTCGCCGGCGCCGCGTCGGCCCGCGCCAGCAACGTCCCCACGCGCTCCGGACGGTGTCTGACAGCAGATCCTGCTTGCTGCGGGATGTGATCGTCGAGCGAGGCCGCCTGGATCCCGGCCTCGGCGGAAGGTCCAGGGTCATCGCCGCGTAGCCGGGCGATAGACCAGCCGGGACATGGTCATACGCGGCGGCGAGCGTGTCCAACCGCGCGAGATCGCGGAGGTCGTCTTCCGGCATCCGCGGATCCAGGATGTCCGGACCTTCGGGGTCCCCGACTCGATATTCGGGGCGGAGCTGTGCGCCTGGATCAGGCTGCGCGACGGTGAGACCTCGTCGGAGCAGGCGGTGCGCGCGTCCTGACGATCGCCCGGATCCCGCGCATGCTGCCGCCGGTCGGCGACGTGATGGATTCGACCTCCGGTGGAGCGCGGTCGTTGCTGCGAGCGCCGCGAGCGGACATGCTGGCGCGCGACATCATCGAGGCGGCGTATCAGTGTCGGCATGGCCACAGGGCGGCGGCGAGATGGCCGCGCGCATCCGCGACTTCGCTTGGGAGCGGACCCCGCTGGGGCCGTCCGCCCGCTGGCCGGAGCGCCTCAAGGTGATGGTCGAGCAGGTGCTCGCCAGCCCGCTGGTCGCGTCCCTCGTCTGCGGGCCCGAGCGCCTCCTGATCTACAACGATGCCGCCGCCCGGCTCTACGGCGCCCGGCACCCGGAGGGCCTCGGCCGGCCGCTCGCGCGCACGTTCCCGGAGGGGTGGGGGACGGTGGCGGCCTTCTACGCGCGCGCCTTCGCGGGCGAGGCCGTACAGGTGGCCGGTCAACCGCTGGACACCCGCGGCGCCGGCGCCGCGGAGGACGTCTTCGACGCGCTCCTGGTGCCGGTGCGCGACGCCGACGGGCAGGTGATGGCCGTCCACATGACCGGCTTCGAGATCGGTGAGCGGCTGCGCACCGAGGCCAAGTTGCGGATAAGCGAGGCCCGGTACCGCCGCCTCTTCGACGCCATCGACGAGGGCTTCTGCACCATCGAGGTCCTGGTCGACGCGGCCGGGCAGGCGGTCGACTACCGATTCCTGTCCGTGAACGCGGCCTTCGAGCAGCAGACCGGGCTCAGCGACGCGGTCGGCCGGACGGTCCGGGCGCTGGCGCCCGACCTCGAGCGACACTGGTTCGAGACCTACGGCCGGATCGTGCGCACCGGCAAAGCCGAGCGCTTCGAGGACCGCGCCGACGCGCTCGGGCGCTGGTACGAGGTCTACGCCTTCCCGATCGGGGCGCCGGAACGGCGGCAGGTCGGGGTGCTGTTCAAGGACATCCTCCAGCGCAAGCGCGCCGAAGACCGGCTGCGCGCGAGCGAGGAGCGGTTCCGCGCCCTCGTCACCGCCAGTTCGGACGTCATCTACCGCATGAGCCCGGACTGGAGCGAGCTGCGCGTCCTGGAGGGCCGCGGCTTCCTGGTCGATACCGTCACCCCGAACGACGACTGGCTGAGCGCCTACATCGACCCGGCCGACCAGCCGCGCCTGCGCGAGGCGATCCAGCGGGCGATCCGATCCAAGACGATGTTCGAGCTGGAGCATCCCGTCCGGCAGGCGGACGGGAGCCGGGGCTGGGCGCTGTCCCGGGCCGTGCCGCTGCTCGACGATGACGGCGAGATCCGCGAATGGTTCGGCGCCGCCAGCGACGTGACCGCGCGCAAGCGGGCGGAGGACGACCTGCGCGCGAGCGAGGAGCGGTTCCGCGGGCTGGTCGAGGGGTTCGGTCAGTTCAGCTGGGAGGCCTCGGCCGAGGGCCTCATCGAGGCCGACAGTCCGGGCTGGCGCGCGTTCACCGGGCAGCGCCTGGACGAGTGGCTCGGGCGCGGCTGGGTCCACGCGATCCACGCCGACGACCGGGCGCTCACGGAAGCGAAGTGGCGGCAGGCGGTCGCGACGCGGACGGCGGTCGATCACGAGTACCGCCTGTGGCACGCCGCGAGCGCGTCGTGGCGGTGGTCGAACGTCCGCGCGGTGCCGATCACGAACCCGGACGGGTCGATCCGCAAGTGGTCGGGCGTGAACATCGACGTCACGGATCACCACAGATTGCTGGCGCGGCAGGAGGTGCTGATCAACGAGCTGCAGCACCGCACGCGCAACCTGCTCGGTGTCGTGAGTGCCGTGGCTGGCAGGACGCTGCGGGAGGGCAGCCCGGTCGAGGCGTTCGAGGCGCGGCTGCAGGCGCTCAGCCGCGCGCAGGGCCTGCTCAGCCAGTACGGCAGCGACACGGTCGAGGTGGGCGCACTGGTGCGGGCCGAACTGGCCGCCTACGTCGACGGCGCGGCCGGGCGCATGATTGTCGCCGGCCCCGAGGTGCATCTGAGCGCGCGGCAGGTGCAGAACTTCGCCCTGGCCGTCCACGAACTGACCACGAACGCGGTCAAGCACGGGGCGCTCAAGACCGGGATCGGCCATCTCAGCGTCACCTGGGAGATCGTGCGCGACCGGCGCGAGCGCCGCCGACTGGCCCTGAGCTGGATCGAGACCGGCCTGCCCGAGCAGCGGGCGCGCGTGACCCGTCGCGGCTACGGGACCGAGCTGATCCAGGAAGCGCTGGCCTACGCCCTGGGTGCCAAGGTCGATTACGCGCTCGACCGCGACGGCGTGCGCTGCCGCATCGAGATGCCCGTGTCTTAGCCCGTGAGACGGCCCGGATGCCCGCGCGCAGTCGGATCGCGGTCCTTTGCGCCGCCGACGCGCTCCGCGCGGGGCGTCCCGTATCTGCTCGCCACGGACGAGGCGACGCCGATGCGGCCGGTAGCCGCTCCCTCCGGCCGATCCAACGGCCGGGAAGGCCCCGGTGCCGGGAGATCCCGCGGCTCCGGAGCACCACCTGCCGGCCGCGGTCGCCAGGATCGGTCGGGATGTCTCGGACTGACCAGGTCCTGGGATCCGGCGGGCCCTTTTCAACCCATGCCCGTCGAATCCCGCGGCGCGCCCCTGCCGCTGAGAACCGCTGCCCCCGTACGATTGCAACCTGCGGTCACAATCTCGTCTAAAGTAGAGTTCCTGCGCCGTCGGATTCGGGCGATCCCATCATCCGCAGGTTGAAGGCACACTTCTTCATGCTCGATATCACAAATTTGAGACCACTGAACGGACAGTCAGCAGGAAACTGGGTGGGATAAATTTTAATCAATTCGCCTATATTTTGCGCGACTTGCTCATGACTGCGCATCCAGACTTGCCCGTCCGGGCCCTGGATACCGGAGCCTGAAAGTCCGCCCATGAAAATGACGATCCAACTGCGGCTCGTGGCGCTGCTCGGCGGCCTCGGCCTGGTCCTGCTCGCGACAGCCGCGCTGGGAAATTTCGCGCTATATTGGAGTCATCAAAGCCTAAAAACCGTATTCGATGACCGGGTCGTCTGTCTTCGGCAATTCAGCACCATTCGTGATGCCTATGATGACCTGATCGATGCCTCGCGCCTGCTGCGCAACAAGCAGATCGAGCCCGCCCGGGCCAGGGACAAGATCGAGCGCGATCTCTCGAAGCTCCACACCGAGTGGTCGGCCTACCTGGCGACCTACCTGACTCCGGAGGAGGATGTCCTCGCCAAGGACCTGCAGGGGCGCATCGATCGGAACGACACGATCGCCGCCGAGATCCTCAAACGCGTCGTCGCCGGTGCCGGCTCGGATTTCGAGGCCACGCATGCGGATCTGCTGAAGAGCATGCAGGCCACCAACGCGACGCTGAGCAAGCTGACCGCGCTGCAGGTCCGGGAAGCCGAGGCGGAATACCGCCGCTCCGAGACGACCGCCGGCTGGTCGCGCCTCGCGCTCCTGGCCGCGCTCGTCCTCGCTGCGCTCAGCATCGCCTACGGCGTCTACGTGATCGTCCTGCAGGTCACCCGCCCGCTCGGCAGCTTGGTGGGGGTGCTGCAGCGGATGGCCCGGGGCGAGGTCGACGCGGAGATCCGCGAGGCCGGCCGCGGCGACGAGATCGGCGCCGTCGGCAAGGCGGTCGAGGGCATCAAGGCCATGGTCGCCCGCAAGGCCGCCGAGGAGGCCGAGGTCAAGCGCCTGGCCGACGCGGCCGCCGCCGCCGAGCGGAAGCGCACCATGATCGAGCTCGCCGACGGCTTCGAGCGCGCCGTCGGCGGTATCGTCGGCCTGGTCTCGTCCTCGGCCACCGAGCTCCAGGCCACCGCTCAGCAGATGACCGCCACCGCCCAGGAGACCGCCGCGCAATCGACCACCGTGGCCGCCGCAGCGGAAGAGGCCGCCACCAACGTCAACACGGTCGCGGCCGCGGCCGAGGAGCTCGGCTCGTCGGTGCAGGAGATCGGCCGGCAGGTGCAGGGCTCGGCCCATCTCGCCCAGGCCGCGGTGGGCGAGGCCGACCAGACTGCGCACCTCGTCCAGGCGCTCAGCCAGAACGCGGCGCGGATCGGCGACATGGTCGGGATGATCTCGGGCATCGCCGGGCAGACCAACCTCTTGGCGCTCAACGCCACGATCGAGGCGGCGCGCGCCGGCGCGGCGGGGCGGGGCTTCGCGGTGGTGGCCTCCGAGGTGAAGGCGCTGGCCGAGCAGACCGCCAAGGCGACCGAGGAGATCGCGCGCCAGATCGGCGAGGTTCAGGGGGTGACCGCGCAGGCGGTGACGGCGATCGGCGGGATCACGGGGCGGATCCGGGAGATCGACGGCGTGGCGACGTCGATCGCGGCGGCGGTGGAGCAGCAGGGTGCGGCGACCCAGGAGATCGTGCGCAACGTGGCGCAGGCCTCGACCGGCGCCGGCGAGGTGACGGGCAACATCGCGGGCGTGGCGCAGGCCTCGGAGGAGACGGGGGCCGCGGCCGGTCAGGTCCTGTCGGCGGCCTCGGAGCTGTCGCGGCAATCCGAGCATCTCCGCGCCGAAGTCGCACGCTTCCTCGCCACCGTCCGCGCCGCTTGACCCATCCCTCTCGTCGCTCGGGTGCGCAACAAGGCGGCCCAGCTTCGAGGTTCGCCTCCGCCTCCTCGACGAGCGGAAGCGGACCGGCAGAGATCGACCCGTGCGCTCATCCGGGCCGTGATCGGCGGCCCCGAGGGCGGCTGTGTCAGCCTGGCAACGATGTATTAGTCGATTGTGTGCGATCTATATGCCGGGCGGCGCAGCGGCCGACCCGACGCCAACCGCGGAACGGCTCGGACCACCATCTGTCGGAGCCGACCGCCACGTTCTGTTTTCCGGCCCAGACACGATCACCGAACTCCGCGCGCTCGACGGTAAGGGTCTGAACATCTGCGAAGCGCCGGAAGCTGGGCATGCACTGAGATAACAGCCCGAGTCTATGAGTTCGCCTTTTGCTCCCGCGCCAGAGATGGGCGACAGATGAGGGCCGGGATGGCAGCGATGTTCGGATCACCTGATCGGTCATACCCCGCTCTCGTCACGTCACTGGTCGTTCTAGCTCTCGCGATCGCGTCGGGCGGGGTCATCCTGATCTCCGACATGTACGGCCAGGCGTTGCAGGATACCGAGCGCAACCTCGTCGGCCTCTCCACGATCCTCGCTGATCAGGCCGACCGTTCGCTCCAGGCCCTCGAGATCGTTCAGGAAGCCATCATCGAGGATATGGCCGGCGCAAAGGTAGCCACTCCTTCGCAGTACGCTGCAGCGGCAAGCCGACACGACTTACATGAGGCACTCAAAGCGCGCGTCGCCGCCTTGCCGCAGGTCAACGCGGTCACGATCATCGATCACACCGGCCAGCTCCTGAACTTCAGCCGCTTCTGGCCGATCCCGAACGTCAACATCGCAGATCGTGATTACTTCAAGGCGCTCGCTTCGGACCCGAAGCTGCAACGCTTCATCAGCCAGCCGGTCCAGAACCGCGGCGACGGTGCCTGGACGATCTACATCGCGCGGAAGGTCACGGCGCCCGACGGAACGTTCCTCGGCCTCGTCCTCGGCGCAATCGAGCTCGGCTATTTCGAACGACTGTACCGGCAGATCGCGCCGACCGACGACGCCGTGGTCTCGGTCTTCCGCCACGACGGGATGCTGCTCGTCCGTCACCCCTATCGGGAGAACGTGATCGGCAAGATCCTGCCGACCACGGGGGCCGCGCTGATCGCCCAGAAGAATCCTCTGGGCGGCGTGATGCGCAACGTGAGCCCCGTCGATGATCAAGAGCGCATCATCGCGACGAAGGCGCTCGCCGGCTATCCGCTCATTCTCAGCATCAGCCGCACGACAGAAGCGTGCCTGGCCCCCTTCCGCCGGCAGGCGCTCGCGGTCGGTTCAGCAACAGCCCTCCTCCTGGTGTGCATCGCGGCGCTGTTTCGGCTCTTTCTTCGGGGGGCGAGCGCCGAGCGGCGGATCGCGAGCGCCGAAGAACGTGCCCGCAGCGAGCGCGACTTACGGGCCCATTACGAGCGTTTCGGCGTCGCGCTCGACAACATGGTCCAGGGACTATGCCTGTTCGACGCCGACGAGCGGCTCGTCATCTTGAATGAGCGCTTCGCCACGCTCTACGCGATCCCCGATCAACTTCGGCAACCCGGCACGAAAGCCGAGGATCTGCGCGGGTTCGTGCTGGCGCAGCACCGCGACGCGGGGGGGGCCTGGGACGAAGTGCTGACGCCACCATCGCCCCGGGCCCCTTCGGACACGGCGAGCGTCGTTCACATGACCGACGATCGGGACATCAGCGTCCTCCGCGTTCTCCTTCCGGACGGAGGCTGGATTTCGACGCATGAGGACATCACGGAGCGCCGTCGGAGCGAAGCGCGCCTGCGCTTCCTCGCGCGGCACGACGTTCTGACCCAATTGCCGAATCGCCTGCATTTCGAGGAGGTCGTCGAACGCGAGCTAGCAGCGCGAGCCGATCGAGCCGAGGCAGTGGTCCTTCTCTGCCTCGATCTCGACGGCTTCAAGCAGGTCAACGATCTCTTCGGTCATCCGGCCGGGGACCGCCTGCTGATCGAGGTCGCCGCGCGCCTGAAGGCATTGATCGGCGCGCGCGGCGCGGTCGCGCGCCTCGGCGGCGACGAATTCGCGGTGCTGGCGACAGATCTCGCCGCCGGGCAAGCTGCCGCGCGGGCCCAGGCTATCATCGATGCGATCTCAGCGCCCTACGCGGACGGCGAGCTGAGGTATTCCATCAGTTGCAGCGTCGGCATCGCCCTCTTCCCGCATGATGGCGACACCTACGACGCGGTGCTGTCCGCTTCCGATATGGCGCTCGTGCGCGCCAAGAAGGAAGGCAAGGGAACCTACCGCTTCTTCGAGGCGGATATGGACAAGGCGGCTTTCGAGCGGCAACGATTGGCCCTGGACCTGCGCGCGGCCATCGGGACGGGGCAGTTCGCGCTGCACTACCAGCCCCAGTTCAGGATCGCCGCAGATCGCGCCTGCGGCTTCGAAGCGCTCCTGCGATGGACCCATCCGACCCGCGGGCCGATTTCGCCGGCGCAGTTCATACCGCTGGCAGAGGAGACAGGGGCGATCCTCCCACTCGGCGAGTGGGTGCTCCGTGAGGCCTGCCGCGAGGCTGCGAGCTGGACGTTGCCCCTCGGCATCGCTGTCAATCTCTCGATCGCGCAGCTGCAGCAAGCTGGCCTGTGCGATGTCGTCGGTGCGGTGCTCGAGGAGACCGGACTGAAGGCCGACCGTCTCGAACTCGAGGTGACCGAGAGCCTCTTCCTGAAGGGGTCGGCACGCGCGCAGGAGATGCTGCGCGACCTGAAAGCGCTCGGCGTGCGCATCTCGATGGATGATTTCGGAACCGGATACTCATCACTGGCAACGTTGGAAGCTTTTCCGTTCGACAAGATCAAGATCGATCGGTCGTTCGTGTGGCAGATCGGCGTGACCAGCAAAGGCGGCGCGATCGTCCGGGCGATCCTGAGTCTCGGCGAGAGCTTGGACATTCCGGTCATCGCGGAGGGCGTCGAGACTGAGGGGCAGCTGGCCTTCTTGCGGCAACACGGTTGTGCAGAGATACAAGGCTATCTGCGCGGCAAACCGCAGCCGATCGCCTCTTACCGCGCGCTCGTCGGTCCCGATCGTGATCTCAAGGTCGCCTAGCGGCGACTTGTGTCCGCCCAACGAGCGGTTCTCGAATACTCCTCGACAGCGAAACCGCTATCGCCAGAGGAAGAAGCCCCGAAGCCCGTCCCGCTTCCCATCGATCCGAGCGACCGGCCTGAGGGAGCATGAGAGGCCCCAAGAACAGGACTTTCCCGCCGGCGCACGCTGATGTCGTCGAATGCGGTGAACAGCGACACTTTCGCGGCTGGCATCATGGCATTGGCCACGGGCGCGCATCGGCCGCGCGGAATCGGAGTCGCACTCTGCCTTGTCAAGCGAGACCGATATCGAAGTCGAATAGCATATCATCAAGGATCGCATCCTGAACTGCGTGCAGGCCCGCTTGTTCTGGAGATGCGGAGGCTCCCGGACCGTGTCCGGTCGTCGCGTCCTGACCGAGCCTTGCCGGTGCCGCCTCGGACCGTCGCGACGCAGCCGCCATGGTCGTGGCGGCGCGGGCATGTCCTGGCTCGATCCGAACCATCCGGATCACCGACGGTTGACCAGATGTCGTCATGACCGAGGTCCTGCCCGGGAGTTCAGATGGCTGACGCCGAGGAGCGGGCGCTCAGATTGCAGGTCGCCAATGCACGCCCCCAGGATTCGGGGCGCGGCATCGCCCGACTCGGCCATGCGGCGCTGACCCAGCTCGGCCTGCGCGAGGGCGACGTTGTCGAGATCGTCGGCAAGCGCCACACCGCGGCGATCGCGGTCGGTCCCTACGATGAGGACGAGGGCCTGAACCTCGTCCGCCTCGACGGGCTGCAGCGCGTCAACGCCGGCACCGCGAGCGGCGACCATGTCGAGATCCACCCCGCGGAGATCCGGCCGGCCGCCCGCGTCGTCGTCGCGCCGGCTCAGAAGAACATGCGCTTGCAGGGTTCGGGGGAGGCCCTGCGCCGCACGCTGTTCCGGCGGCCGCTGGTTTCGGGCGACGTCATTTCCACATCGACTCAGTCGCGCGCCGCGTCCGACCCGCGCGTTCCACCGGAGCTGCGCCCCTATCTCGAGGGGCCGTCCTACGGCCTGCAGGAGATCCGCCTCGTCGTCGTCGCCACACAGCCCCGCGGCATCGTCTACGTGGCGGAAGGGACACAGATCGAACTCCGGCCGGTCTTCGAGGAGCCGAAGGACGGGCGGCGCGCCGACGTCACCTACGACGATATCGGCGGCCTCGGCGACACCGTCGATCAGATCCGCGAGATGGTCGAGCTGCCCCTGCGCCACCCGGAGCTGTTCCAGCGTCTCGGCATCGATCCGCCGAAGGGCGTGCTGCTGCACGGACCGCCCGGCACCGGCAAGACCCGGCTGGCGCGGGCGGTGGCCAACGAGACCGAGGCCCGGTTCTTCCACATCGCCGGGCCCGAGATCATGGGCAGCCGGTACGGCGAGTCCGAGCAGCGCCTGCGCGAGGTCTTCCAGGAAGCCGCTCAGAGCGCGCCCTCGATCATCTTCATCGACGAGATCGACTCGATCGCCCCGAAGCGCGAGCAGGTGACCGGCGAGGTCGAGCGCCGCATCGTCGCGCAGCTCCTCACGCTGATGGACGGGCTGGAGCCGCGCCAGAACATCGTGGTGATCGGCGCGACGAACCGGCGCGACGCCATCGACGAGGCCCTGCGCCGGCCTGGCCGCTTCGACCGCGAGATCATCATCGGCGTGCCGGACCAGCCGGGCCGGCGCGAGATCCTGGGCATCCACACCCGCGGCATGCCGCTGGCGGAGGATGTCGACCTGGATGAGGTCGCGCGCACCACCTACGGGTTCGTCGGGGCCGATCTCGGCGCGCTGGTGCGCGAGGCCGCCATGGACGCGGTGCGCCGGATCCTCCCGGAGGTGAACCTGCGCGACGGTATCCCGGCGGAGATCCTAGAGGGCCTGAGCGTCCGGCGCGACGACTTCCTCTCGGCGATGAAACGGATTCAGCCGTCGGCGCTGCGCGAGATCATGATCCAGGTGCCGGACGTGACCTGGGACGATGTCGGGGGACTCGCCGAGGCCCAGATGCGCCTGCGCGAGGGCGTCGAGCTGCCGCTGCGGTCGCCGCAGGCCTTCCGCCGCATCGGCATCCGGCCGGCCAAGGGCTTCCTCCTGTTCGGGCCACCCGGCACCGGCAAGACGCTGCTCGCCAAGGCGGTGGCGCGGGAGTCGGACGCGAACTTCGTCGCGACGAAATCCTCCGACCTCCTGTCGAAATGGTACGGCGAATCCGAGCAGCAGGTCTCGCGCCTGTTCCAACGCGCCCGGCAGGTGGCGCCGACGGTGATCTTCATCGACGAGATCGACAGTCTCGCGCCAGCGCGGGGCGGGGGTCTCGGCGAGCCCGCCGTCACGGAGCGCGTCGTCAACACACTCCTGGCCGAGATGGACGGGCTGGAGGATTTGCAGGGGGTTGTCGTGATGGCGGCCACAAACCGCCCGAACCTGCTCGACCAAGCGCTGCTGCGTCCGGGACGGTTCGACGAACTCGTCTACGTGCCGGTTCCGGACATCGCCGGCCGTCGCCGGATCCTGGCCATTCACACGCGGGACATGCCGCTCGCGGAAGATGTCGATCTCGACGTGATTGCCGAGCGGACCGCCCGCTTCACCGGCGCGGATCTGGAAGATCTCACGCGCCGCGCCGGTCTGCTGGCGCTGCGCGAATCGCTGGAGGCGGCCCAGGTGCAGCGTGCACATTTCGAACAGGCTGCCCGTGAGACCCGGCCTTCGGTCACACCCGAGATGGAGCGGGAATACGAGGAGATGCTGCGCACCTTGAAGCAAGAGGGCCCGCAGCGCCAACCGATCGGCTTCCTATCCCCGCGCTGAGGCGGCCCACCAGGCGAACGGTGCCGGCAGCGTCCGAAACGGGATCACGTCAGGGATTTCTTCGAACCGGGCGCCGCGTCCGATGACCAAGGCAGGCCATGCGCGAGCGCCCGTTTCGGCCGAGCGGGCATCCTGGCGCCTACAGCATCGGCAGCCGACGCGGCCGCGGCCCGAGGGGGAACGCCGCGTCGAGCCGGGCGAGCTCGGCATCCGTCAGCGAGAGCGCGCTCGCGCCCGCGTTGTCGGCGGCATGCTCTGGGCTGGACGCCTTGGGGATCGCGAAGGTCGACGGCCTTCGCACGAGAAACCGGAGCGCGACCTGGCGTGCGGTCGCGCCGTGGTTGGCCGCGATACTCTCCAACAGGCGGCCGCCCGGCGTGCGGGGGCCGGGGAAGCTGCCATGACCGAAGGGGCTGTAGGCGACGACGGCGATGCCGTGCGCCTCGCACCAGGGCTGGACCGCGTGCTCGATCGCGCGCTCCTCCAGGTGGTAGAGCACTTGGTTGCAGGCGATGCGGCCCTCGCCGCCGGCTTCCCACGCGGCCTCGAGGTCGGGCACGTCGAAGTTGCTCACCCCCCAGGACAGGATCTTGCCCTGCTCGCGAAGCCGTTCGAAGGCGGCGAAGGTGTCCTCGAGCGGGTGCGGACCGGGCCAGTGCAGGAGGTAGCAGTCCAGCCTGTCGGTGCGCAGGCGCGCGAGGGAGCGCTCGCACGCGGCCACCGTCCCGGCGCGCGAGGCGTTGCTGGGGACGACCTTGGAGACGAGGAACACCGCGTCGCGCCGTCCGGCGATCGCCTCGCCGACCACGATCTCGGCGTCGCCGTACATCTCGGCGGTGTCGACGTGGGTCATCCCGAGATCGAGGCCGCGGCGCAGGGCAGCGACCGCGGTGGGCCGGTGCGCGTCGTCGATGTACCAGGTTCCCTGCCCGATCAGCGCCACCTCGTGCGGCCCGAGACCGAAGGGACGTCGTTCCATTTGCAACGGCTCCCTTGAACGACGCGTGCTCTGCAGCGCCGGTTCGGGCTGCAGGTCACACCCGGCCGCGGCGGGCCGCGATCGTCCCTGTGCGCGGGCGGACGGCCTGATCACTGCGGGCTCGAAGGCCGGGATCCCGATCCTTGTCGTGAAAGACAAACGTCGGCCGTAGCCCCTGGTTTGCTACGGAGTGTCCCTAAGGATGGTCTCGCGCGTTGACTCTATCCGCGGTCCAGCGGCGTTTGCTGTTTTACGCGAGAGTGCCCGCCGAGAGAGCGATCCGATGGACCAGCCGACGCCCAGGGAACCCGGCAGGATCGCGCGATCCGGCGTCGGACGGCCGGGCTACGTCACGGTAAAGGGCGCCCGGGAGCACAACCTGCGCGACGTCGACGTGGAACTGCCGCGCGACGCCCTCGTCGTGTTCACGGGGGTCTCCGGCTCCGGCAAGTCCTCGCTCGCCTTCGGTACGCTCTATGCGGAAGCCCAGCGGCGCTACTTCGAGTCGGTCGCCCCCTACGCGCGGCGGATGATCGACCAAGTCGGCGTGCCCGACGTCGATTCCATCGAGGGCCTCCCCCCGGCGGTCGCCCTGCAGCAGCAGCGCGGCACGCCCAGCGCCCGCTCCTCGGTCGGCAGCGTCACCACCCTGTCGAGCCTCGTGCGGATGATGTACTCGCGCGCCGGCACCTACCCGCCGGGCCAACCGATGCTCTACGCGGAGGACTTCTCGCCCAACACGCCCCAGGGCGCCTGCCCGTCCTGCGGCGGGCTCGGGCGGATCTACCGGGCCACGGAAGCCTCCATGGTGCCCGACCCGTCGCTGACGATCCGCGAGCGCGCCGTCGCGGCCTGGCCGCAGGCCTGGGGCGGCCAGAACCTGCGGGACATCCTGGTGAGCCGGGGTGTCGATGTCGACACGCCGTGGAAGGACCTGCCGCGGGCGCTCCGGGACTGGATCCTGTTCACGGACGACCAGCCGCAGGAGCCGGTCTATGCCGGGCTCTCCCCGGAGCAGACGCGCCTCGCCCGCCAGCGCCGCCTGGAGCCGAGCTACATGGGCACGTTCACGAGCGCCCGCCGCCACGTGCTCGGGACCTTCACCAAGTCGCAGAGCGCGCTCATGCGCCGACGGGCGGCGCGCTACCTCGTCAGCGAGGACTGCCCCGCCTGCCACGGCAAGCGCCTGAAGCCCGAAGCGCTCTCGGTCACCTTCGCGGGCTTCGATATCGGCGACCTGTCGCGCATGCCGCTCTCCGAGCTCGCCGCGGTGATGCGGCCGGTCGCCGAGGACCGGCTGCCCGATGACGACGCCGACGCCAGCGCCGGGTCCGGGACGCTCGATCGCGAAGTGGGCCGGCGCGATCGGGCCCGGCGGGCCGCCTCCGGAGCGTCGGCCCATGCCGGCGCGCCGGACGTGCGCGCGACCCCGAACCTCTCGATCGAGAAGCGGCTCGCCGCCCAGCGCCTCGCCGCCGATCTCATCGACCGGATCGGGACGCTCACGGAGCTGGGCCTCGGCTACCTGTCGCTCGACCGGGTCACCACGACCCTGTCGTCGGGCGAGTTGCAGCGCCTGCGCCTCGCCACCCAGCTGCGCTCGCAGCTCTTCGGCGTGGCCTACGTGCTCGATGAGCCGACGGCCGGCCTGCACCCCGCCGACGGTGACGCCATGCACGACGCGCTTGCCGGGCTGCTCGCCTCGGGCAACTCGCTGTTCGTCGTCGAGCACGATATCGGCACGATGCGCCGCGCCGACTGGCTGGTCGATGTCGGTCCGGCGGCGGGCGAGCACGGGGGCACCGTGCTCTACAGCGGCCCGCCGGAGGGCCTGCGCGCCGTGGAGGCGTCGCGCACGCGCCTTCACCTGTTCGGGCTCGCCGAGCCGCCGCTGCGACCGCAGCGCGAGCCCGCGGGATGGCTGCGCCTGGAGGGGATCGTCCGCAACAACCTGCGCGACGTCTCGGTCGCGTTCCCGCTGGGATGCCTCACCGCCGTCACGGGCATCTCGGGCTCCGGCAAGTCGAGCCTCGTCAGCCAGGCCTTGCTGGATCTCGTCGGCGACCGCCTCGGCCGGCCCGTCGACACCGACGACGAGCCGGACGATCCCCTCGACGCGGCGCCGGGCCCGACGGAGGGGCGCATCGCCGGCGGCCTGGAGGGAATCCGCCGCTTGGTCCAGGTCGATCAGAAACCGATCGGGCGCACGCCCCGCTCGAACCTCGCGACCTATACTGGCCTGTTCGACGGCGTCCGCAAACTGTTCGCCGCCGCGCCCGAGGCCCGCCGGCGCCGCTACGATGCCGGCCGCTTCTCCTTCAACGTCGCGAAGGGCCGCTGCCCGGCCTGCGAGGGCGAGGGTTTCGTCAGCGTCGAACTCCTGTTCATGCCGAGCGTCTACGCCCCCTGCCCGACCTGCCACGGGTCCCGCTACGCGCCGGAGACGCTGGCGGTCACCTGGAGCGGGCTGACCATCGCGGACGTGCTCGGGCTGACCGTCGAGCGGGCCTGCGAAGCCTTCGCGGACGAGCCCGCCGTACTGCGGCCGCTCACCGTGCTGCGGGATCTCGGCCTCGGCTACCTGCGCCTGGGCCAGCCGGCGACCGAACTCTCCGGCGGGGAGGCCCAGCGGATCAAGCTCGCGACCGAATTGCAGAGGGGGCAGCGCGGGGGCACGCTCTACGTCCTCGACGAGCCGACGACCGGGTTGCACCCGACCGATGTCGACCGCCTCATGCTCCAGCTCAACGGCCTGGTCGATGCGGGCAACACGGTCGTCATGGTCGAACACGACATGCGCGTCGTCGCGGCGGCCGATCACGTCATCGACGTGGGGCCCGGCGCCGGAAACCTCGGTGGCACGATCGTGGCGGCCGGCCGCCCCGAGGTGGTGGCCCGGGCGCGGGCGAGCCGCACGGCACCGTACCTGCGGGATGAGCTTGAGGCCGACGCCAACGGGGGCTGGCAGCCCCGAGATCCGTGATGGCCCCGCCGACCCGGTTTCTGGGCTCGGCCGGCACCGGACGCGGGTGACGGCATCCAGGACGACTGACCCAGACCAGCCCCGGAGAATGACCATGAAGATCCTGATGGTGCTGACCTCCCACGACCGGCTCGGCGATACCGGCCGCAGGACCGGCTTCTGGCTCGAGGAGCTCGCCGCGCCCTACTACGTGTTCAAGGATGCCGGTGCGGAGGTGGTCCTCGTCTCGCCGAAGGGCGGGCGTCCGCCGCTCGATCCGAAGAGCAGCGAGCCGGGTTCTCAGACCGACCTGACCCGGCGCTTCGAGGCGGACGGCGAGGCCAACGCCGCCCTGTCAAGCACGGGCCGGCTCGACGGCGTCACCCACGCGGGCTTCGACGCGGTGTTCTATCCCGGCGGCCATGGCCCCCTCTGGGATCTCGCCGAGGACCCGGCCTCGATCCGGCTGATCGAGACGACGCTCCGGGCCGGCAAGCCGGTCACCCTCGTCTGCCACGCCCCCGGCGTGCTGCGTCATGCCAAGACGCCCGACGGCCAGCCGCTCGTCGCCGGCAAGGCGGTGACCGGCTTCACCAACACCGAAGAGGAGGCCGTGGGCTTGACCGCGGTGGTTCCCTTCCTCGTCGAGGACGAGCTCAAGCGGAAGGGTGGCCTGTTCTCCAAGGCCGGCGACTGGCAGCCCTACGTGGTCGGGGACGGGCTGCTGATCACCGGCCAGAACCCGGCCTCGTCCGGACCGGCGGCCGAGCGCCTCAAAGCGACGCTCGACGATCGATGACCGGAGGGGGCGCATACCGGCCGGTTTGGGCTTCGGATCCCCGCGACGCCGGCGCCGCGGGGCTGACCCGCGCCTCTGGTCGCACGGCCGGCGATCCGGCAGACTCGGCCACCGTGACGGGGCCCGCCGCTCCGGCGGCCGCTTGATGACGCGCCCCCCGGCGGGCCGGCACGAAAGTGGCAGGTGGGGACCGGCGGGCCCGTCCCGGGGCCCCGCCCGGGGAGGCGTAGCGATGGACCGCGTGTCCGCCATCAAGGCAGCCGTGCGCGCGCAGCACGGCCGGGTCGAGGCCCTGTTCGCGGAGCTGGCCCGGTGCGGCCGGACGGAGCCGGGCTTCACCCGCCCCTCCTACAGCCCGGAGGAGACCGCGGCGCACGCGGTGGTCGCGCGCTGCGCTGCGGATCTGGGCCTCGCGATCGGCCGGGACGCCGCCGCCAACACCGCGATGACGCTGCCGGGGCGGGACCGGACCCTGCCGCCGATCCTGATCGGCTCCCACCTCGACACCGTGGCCCAGGGCGGCAACTTCGACGGCGCCGCCGGCGTGGTGGCCGGGCTCGCCGCCGTCGCGGCGATCCGCGCGCTCGGCCTGGAGCCGGAACGGGACATCATCGTCCTGGGCATCCGCGCCGAGGAGAGCGTCTGGTTCCAGGTCTCCTACATCGGCAGCCGCGCGGCGCTCGGAGCGCTGCCGGACGGGGCGCTCGACGCGGCCCGGATCGACACCGGCCTCAGCCTCGCCGCCCACATCGCCCGGGAGGGCGGCGACCCGGACGCGCTCGCCCGCGGCCCGGCCGCCCGCGCCGCCGCCGCGATCCACGCCTTCCTCGAGGTGCATATCGAGCAGGCGCCGAGCCTCGAGGAGGCCGGGATCTCGGTCGGCTTGTGCACCGGGATCCCCGGCAACGTCCGCTATCCCGACGTCCGCATCGCCGGCCGCTACGACCATGTCGGGACGCCGCGCCGCTTCCGGCGCGACGCGGCCATGGCGGGGGCCGAGATCGCCCTGGCGCTGGACCGGGTCTGGGCGGAGCGCGAGGCGGCCGGCTGCCCGATGGCCGTCACCTTCGGCCGGTTCCACACCGACGCCGCTGCGCACGGCCTGACGACCGTACCGGGTGAGTTCCGGTTCAGCCTCGACATGCGGGCCTACGCCGCCGGGGTGCTGGCCGCGCTGGAGGCGGCGTTCCTGGTGGCGGTGGCGGAGGTGTCGGCGCGCCGCGGCGTGACGGTGACGCTTGGCCCGCGCGCCGAGGCGGGCGTCGGGACTGTCGCGCCGCGGATCCGCGACGGGTTCGCGGCGGCCGCGGACGCGCTCGGCATCGCGACGCGGCCCCTCGGCAGCCCGGCCTCCCACGACGCCGCCGCCTTCGCCAAGGCCGGCGTGCCGATGGCGATGCTGTTCGTGCGCAACGCCAACGGCAGTCACAATCCCGACGAGACCATGGCGATCGACGACCTGCTCGACGCCGTGGCGATCCTCACCGCGTGGCTGGTGGCGGAGACGTGCGGCGGCTGAGGGGCGCCCCGTCAGGCGGCGAAGCGCGCGAGGCGACCGACGGGCTCGCCCAGCACCGCGTCGTCGCGCATGACGGGGGTCCCGCGCACGATCGTGGCGACGGGCCAACCGGTGACGTCGAGCCCCGCGAAGGGCGTCCAGCCGCAGGGCGAGGCGATCCACGATTCCTCGATCCTGCGGTGGGCCTTCAGGTCCACCAGGGTGAAGTCCGCATCGTAGCCGGCGGCGATGCGGCCCTTGCCCAAGAGCCCGTAGACGCGGGCCGGCCCGGCCGCCATCAGGTCGACGAGGCGGGCGAGGGACAATCGCCCCGCCGCCACGTGATCGAGCATCACCGGCACCAGGGTCTGGACCCCGGTGAGGCCGGCCGGGCAGTCCGGCCAGGGCTGCGCCTTGGCCGCCCGCGCGTGGGGCGCGTGGTCGCTGCCGACCGTGTCGACGGTGCCGTCGCGCACGGCCGCCCAGGCGGCCGCCCGGTGGCGTGCGTCGCGGATCGGCGGGTTCATCACGCCGAGCCCGCCCAGCGTGTCGTAGCATTCCGGCGCCACCTGGGTCAGGTGGTTGACCAAGACCTCGACGGTGGCGACGTCGCGGAAGTCGCGCAGGTAGGCGAGTTCCTCCGCGGTCGAGACGTGGAGGATGTGGGTCGCCCGGCCGGTCCTGCGCGCGAGGGCCATGAGGCGCCGCGTGCCCAGGAAGGCGCATTCCGGGTCGCGCCACGCCATGTGAGTCCGGTAGGGCTGCCCCCGGCTGAACAGCGGCTTGCGCGCCTGGAGGCGGTACTCGTCCTCGCTGTGGAAGGCCATGCGCCGGTGGCCGGCGCGCATCGCCCGCTCGAGGTGCGCGTCGTCCTCGATCATCAGCGCCGCCGTGGAACTGCCGGCGAAGACCTTGACGGCGCAGACCCCGGCCTCGCGTTCCAGGGCCGCGAGCGCGTCGATGTTGGTCTTCGTCCCGGCCACGTAGAGGCCGATGTCGCACCAGCTGCGGCCCGCGACGTAGTCGCGCTTCCAGGCGACGCGCCCGGCGTCGGCGATCGGCGGGACCGTGTTGGGCATGTCGAACAGCGTGGCGATCCCGCCGAGGATTGCGGCCCGCGTGCCGGTCTCGATCGTCTCCACCGCCGGGTCGCCGGGATCGCGCAGGTGGACGTGGCTGTCGATCAGGCCGGGCAGGACGTGCAGGCCCGCGGCGTCGATCACCGCCTCCGCGGTCGCACCGGCCGGGACCCCGAGGGCCGCGATGCGCCCGTCGCGGACCCCGACATCCATCGTGTCGGAGCCCCAGGGTGTCACGCAGGTGCCGCCGCGGATCAGGAGGTCGTAATGCATGACTGGTTCCTTCTCACGGGGCCGTCCGAAGCAGCACGGCCCCGAGGGCCGCGGCGGCCGCCTGCTGGCAGGGCTCGATGACGGGACACCCGATCGCGCTCGCCACGGCGGCGCGGTGGCGCGCCATGCCGGCGCAGCCGAGCACGACCACGTCGGCGCCGTCGCGCTCGACCAGGGTTTGACCGGCCGCGATCAGGCGCGGACCCATCGCGGCGTCCGCCGTCTCGGAGGCCCGCGCCTCGACGGGTCGGCTTCCGGCATAGCGATCCCCGACGCCCATCTGGCGCACCATGCGGCGCTGGCGCCGGACGCTGCCCTCCGACAGGGCCACGATGCCGAAGCGCTCCCCGAGCGTCAGGGCCCGCAGGATCCCCCACTCGGCGATGCCCATCACCGGGCGTCCGCGGGCCGCCTCTCGGACCGCGTGCAGGCCCGGATCGCTGAAGCAGGCGATGACGAAGGCGTCGGACGGATCGTCCGCCACGCGCCGCACGAGCGGCAACACCACCGAATCCGCGTCCTGCTGGGTCGCGATGCTCTCCGGGCCCTCCGGCAGGTCGGTCACCGCGAGAACGGGGCCGCCCGGCAGGCGCAGCGGTGCCAGCGCGGCGTCGATGGCGTCCGTCACCGCCCGGGACGCGTTCGGGTTGATGACGAGGATGCGCGGGGGCGCGGTGGTGTCGCGAGGCTGCACGGCGCCCTCTCTCTGAACGCGGTTCGATCCGGACCGACCTCGATGCCGCGACATCGACCGCTCTGTCGTGACCGCGGAGGGGTCCAAGCGAAACCCGGGCCGCACGGCCGCCGGTCCGAGTGCGAGGCACCGATCTTGCCCGCCCGCCGACGCAAGGGAGAGGTTATCGATGCACGACGAAGCTCCGGACGCCACCGCCGCCGTCACCCTGGTCAAGGGAGCCCGGTGGGTCGTCGCCTGGGATCCGGACAGCGGCGGTCACGTCTACCGCACCGACGCGGACGTCGCCTTCGCGGACGGGGCCCTCGTCCATATCGGGCCGGGCTACGCGGGTCCCGAGCCGGCCCGGACCATCGACGCCTCCGGCTGCATGGTCATGCCCGGGCTCGTCGACATCCACACGCACCTGTTCTCGGAACCGATGAACAAGGGCATGTGGGACGAGGTCGGCAGCCAGCGGCTCTACAACACCTCGCTCTACGAGTACCTACCGATCCTACGGCCCGACGCGGAGGGTACCCGCGCCGCCTACGGGGTGGCGCTCGCCGAGCTGGCGCTCTCGGGCGTCACCACCGTCTGCGATCTCGCCCTGCCGAGCGAGGGCTGGCTCGACCTCCTCGGCGCCTCGGGCCTGCGGGTCTGCATCGCCCCGATGTTCCGGTCGGGGCGCTGGCTGACCCGGAACGGCCACAGCGTCGAGTACGAGTGGGACGCGGCGGCGGGCCAGCGCGGCCTGGAGCAGGCGCTCGCCGAGATCGAGGCCGCGCGAAGGCACCCGAGCGGGCGCCTGTTCGGCATGCTCTGCCCGGCGCAGGTCGATACCTGCACGGCGGAGCTGCTGCGGGACGCTTACGCCGAGGCGGTGCGGCGCGACCTGCGCTTCCACACGCACGCGGCGCAATCGCTGTCGGAGTTCCACGAGATCACCCGCCGCAGCGGGATGACGCCGATCGAGTGGCTCGACGACCTCGGCGTGCTCACCGAGCGGACCATCGTGGGTCACGGGATCTTCCTGGACGACCACCCCTGGACCCACTGGCACAGCCCGGGCTCGGACATGCGCCGCTTGGCCGAGCGCGGCGCCACGGTCGCCCACTGCCCGACGGTCTTCGCCCGCCGCGGCATCGCGCTCCACCATTTCGGGCGCTACCTCCAGGCGGGCGTCAACATGGGCATCGGCACCGACGTCTACCCGCACAACATGCTCGACGAGATGCGCCTGGTCTCGTACCTCGCCCGGGTCGTCGCCGAGAATCCCCGCGACACCCGCGCGGCGGACGTGTTCCACGCCGCCACGGTGGGGGGCGCCAGGGCGCTCGGGCGCGGCGATATCGGCCGTCTCGCGCCGGGCTGCAAGGCCGACTTCGTCCTCGTCGACTGCGCGCATCCCGCCATGCGGCCGTGCCGCGATCCCGTGCAGTCGCTGATCTACTCGGCCGGCGACCGCGCGGTCCGGCAGGTCTTCGTCGGCGGCCGCGAGATCGTGCGCGACGGCCGCGCCCTGACGATCGACTATGCGGCGGCCGCGGCGGCGCTGGAGGAGGCGCAGGGCCGCGCGCTGGCGCAGATCCGGCAGCTCGACTGGGCCGGGCGCGGCCCCGACGCCATCGCGCCTCCGACCTTCCCGGGGCTGTGAGGCCCCGCGCTCCTCAGGCGGGCCGGACGTTCCAGAAGGTCGGGAACCCGTCGAGGATGCCGGTGAGCCGGGAGCGGTAGGCGGTCGGCTGCAGGTACTGCCCGAGGGGATAGTAGGGCACGTCCTGCATCGCCTGGAGCTGGATGTCCCGGCAGAGCGCGGCGCGCGCCGCCTCGTCCGGGGCTGTGAGCCAGGCGTCGCGCAGGGACTCGATCCGCGGGGTCGTGGCCCAGCCGGCGTAGCCGGTCTCGCCGGTGCCGCGCAGGGCGATGTAGCCCGCGGGGTTGAGCCAATCCATGCCGGACCAGTTGGTAACGAAGGCGCTCCAGCCGCCCTCGGAGACCGGCCCCTTGCGGTTGCGCCGCTGCAGCATCGCGTTGAACTCGACCGCGTAGACCTCGACCGTCATGCCGACGCGCTGGAGCAGGTCGGCCGCGACCTGACCGAGCGCCAGAAGGGGCGCCGAGTTCGACGGCACCATCAGCAGCACGGTCTCGCCATTGTAGCCGGCGGCCTTGAGGTCGGCGCGCACCCGCGCCGGATCGCGCGGATCCGTGAGCGGCTGCAATCCGTCCGTCGAGGCCATCGGCGTGCCCGGGCAGAAGAAGCCGAGAGGCACGTGGAACAGGCCGGGATCCTCGGCGCCGACGACCCCCTGCATGCAGGCGGTCTGGTCGATCCCGCCCCAGAGCGCCCGCCGGATCGCCGGGTTGTTGAAGGGCGGCTGCAGGTGGTTGACCCGCAGCATGGTCACGAAGCCGGTCGGGTCGAGGACGCGGGTGCTCACGCCTTTGGCGGCGTGCAGGAGCCCGAGCTGGTCGTGCGAGGCGTATTCCTGCCAGTCCGCCTCGCCGGCGATCAGCGCCGAGGTCGCCGTGGAGGTGTCGCCGATCACGCGCCACTCGACCCGGTCGAAGTGGACGACCTTCGGACCCGAGGTCCAGGTGAGCGGGCCGTCCCGGCGCGGCACGTAGCCCTCGAAGCGGGTGTAGACGACGCGGTCGCCGGGCACCCGCTCGTCCGCCTTGAAGCGGAACGGGCCCGAGCCGATGAGCTCCGGCACCTGCTGGAACGGGTCGGTGGCGGCGAGGCGCTCCGGCATCATGGCGCAGACCGGGACGGACGCCTTGCCCAGCGCGATCGGCAGCAGCGGGAACGGGTGCTTGAGGCGGAACCGGATCGTCCGGTCGTCGGGCGCGGAGAGCTCGTCGGTCGCCTCCATGAGGGAGCCGCCGAACGGGTCGCGCTTCGCCCAGCGCCGCAGGGAGGCGACGCAGTCGCGGGCCAGCACCGGCGTCCCGTCGTGGAAGCGCAGGCCCTCGCGCAGGGTCAGGTCCCAGCGGCGCCCGTCCGCCTCGACGCGGTGGCCCTCGACCATCTGCGGCGTGGCGCGATAGGCCGCGTCCATGCCGTAGAGCGTGTCGAAGACCATGTAGCCGTGGTTGCGGGTGATGTACGCGAAGGTCGTCACCGGATCGAGGGTGACGAGATCCTGCTGCGGGATGAAGCGCAGGGTCCTGGCAGCCTCCGCACGGACGAGGGCCGGCGCCGCGACGGCGCCGGCGACGAGGGCGCCGGCTCCCTGCAACAGCGTGCGTCGCTTCATCCGAAACCTCCCGCTCTGCTCCGGCACCGCGCCTCGCGCGCCTGCGGCCCGAGGCCCCGCGGGGCGCCCGGCCCGGCATCGCTTGCAGGAACGGGGCCGGCTTCCGCTCGGGGGGGACCGGCCGGCCCTCGACCGGGGGCGCGAGGCGGCGGCCCGTCAGTCCGACCTCCGTTCGTGAAAGCAGCGCCTCACCGCAGCGACAGGGTGCGGGGCAGGTCGGACAGGGGCTCGGCCCCGCTGGCGGTGACGATGACGGTCTCGGACGCGCCGACCGTCCAGGCGCCGTAGCGGCGCAGGGTGGCCGGCAGGTGGAAGACCATCCCGGGCTCGATCGGCCGGTCCTCACCGGTGAAGAGCGAGAGCAGACCGCCCTCCCCCCAGTCCGGGGCGAAGGCGACGCCCATCGAGTAGCCGATGCGCTTGCGGAAGGCCGGGCCGTAGCCCGCCGCGTCGATGACGGCCTGCGCCGCTTCGTGGGGAGCCGAGCAGGGATGGCCGGGGCGAATCGCGTCGAGTGCCGCGTCGAGGGCGCGCAGGGCGCAGTCCATCATCCGCGACGCCTCGTCCGGCGGCGGGCCGATCCAGACGCTGCGCATCAGCGCCGCGTGGTAGCGGGCGTGGCTGCCGGCGAGTTCGAGGAAGACCGCGTCGCCCGGCTCCAGCCGTCGCCGCCGCCACGTCATGTGCGGCAGCCCGCTGCGCGGGCCCGACGCGACCAGGGGCTCCATCGCCATCGCCTCGGACCCGGCGGCCGTCGCGGCCGCCAGCATGGCGGCGGCGACGGCGTTCTCGTCGGTGCCCGCCGCGCAGGCATCGAGCCCCGCGGCGAGCCCGGCCTGCGCGTACCGGGCGGCGGCCCGGATCGCCTCCAGCTCGGCCGCCGACTTCACCGCCCGCAAGGGGGCCAGGAGGCCGGAGCCGTCGGGCAGCGGGCCGCGGCCGAGGGCAGCGTCGATCCGTCCCGCGAGCGCCGGCGAGACGAACCAGCCGTCCCGCTCCAGGGCCGGCCGGGCGAGCCCGCGCCGGCGCACGAGGGCCGCCAGGGCCTCGACCGGGTCGGCGCCGTCCGGATAGGCCTGGATGTCGTCGAGCCACGTGTTGGCGGCCGCACCCGGCAGTTCGAGCTGCCGGACGAGGAGCGCCGGGTCGCCCTCCACCGGCACGAGGAGGGCCTGGAAGGCGAAGTAGCCCGCGGTCTGGCGGCCGGTCAGCCAGTAGATCGTCTCCGGGCCGGTCACCACCAGGGCGTCGTGGCCGGCCGCCGCGATGGCGGCCCGGGCCGCCCCCTGCCGGGCGGCGAACTCCGCCTGCGGGAAGGCCGCCTCGCGGCCGCGCAGGTCCGTGAACTCGTGCATCGCGCCGCCCTCGTCTCAGACTGCGCTCAGACTTCGCTCAGGCGTCGGATGATGCCCTGCTTGAAGTTCTCGAGATGGGCCGCGATGGCGTCCGCCGCCGCCGCCGCGTCCTTGGCCCGCAGGGCGGCGACCACCGCGAGGTGTTCGCGATGGACCGCCTCGAACCGCTCGGGCATCCGGCTCAGGTTGAACATCTGCGTCTTGAGCCGCAGGTCCTTGATCGTCTTGGCGAGGATCGCGTTGTGGCTGTGATCCGCGATCAGGTCGTGGAAGCGCCTGTCGACCTCCCAATTGCCCGGCGCGTCCGGATCGCCCGCCGCCAGAAGCGACTCCATCTGCCGCTGCAGGTCCGCCAGCACCGCGTCGGCGATCCGGCCGGTGGCCAGCGTGACGCTCTCCCGTTCCAGCAGGCGGCGGACATGCAGGATCTCGATCAGCTCGCGCAGGGAGAACTCCTTGACCACGAGCATCCCGCCGGGCTGCCGCTCGATCAGCCCCTCGGTCTCCAGGCGCGACATCGCCTCGCGGGTCGGGGTCCGCGAGATGTCGAGCATCTCGGCCAGGCGGCGCTCGTGCAGCACGGTGCCGGCCGGAAGGTCGCGGCGGACCAGCATGTCGAGCAGACGGTCGTAGGCCATCTGACCGAGACTCTGCTCGCGCCGGGCACTGAGCGCCGTCGTGTAGGACGATGCGTCGAGGGTCTTCATCGCGTCCTCCCGGGGCGGCCGACCGGGCCGCCCCCTGTTTTCTTTTTCTCTGGCGTCCGGCGCGCCCGCCTACATGGCGGGCGTGCGGATCGGCTCCTTCGGGGCCGGGTCATAGCCGATCAGCGGCGTGACGAGCTTGGCGTAGGTACCGTCGGCGACCATCTCGGCCAGGGCCTTGTTGACGGCGGCGTGCAGGTTCGGCTTGCCCTTCTTGATGGCGAAGCCCTTCTGGACCGTGCTGAGCGGGGTCTCGATCATCACCAGCGGCAGCTTGCGCGCCTTGATCGCGTAGTTGCCGGCCACCGCGTCGTTGATCACCGCGTCGATGTTGCCGCCGACGAGGTCCTGCATGGCGTCCGCGGCGGTCTTGTAGCTCTTCAGGGTGGCACCGTGCTCCTCGGCGAGCTTGCCGAAGGTCGAGGCCGAGAGGGCGCCGACGTTGCGGCCCTTGAGATCGTCTGGCCCCTTGATGCCGGTATCCTTGCGGGTGACGATCCGCGCGCCGGATTCGAGCCACCCGTCCGCGAAGGCGACCTGCTTCTGGCGGGCGGGGGTGATGTCCATCGACTCGCTGGTGATGTCGTACTGATCGGCCATCAGGCCCACCAGCAGAGCGTCGAACTTGATGTTGACCGGGCTGTATTCGAGTCCGAGCCGGCGGCAGACCTCGCGCATGACCCGGACCTCCAGGCCGTCGAGCTCGCCGCTCGGCGTGCGCATGCTGAACGGCGCGAAGGTGCTGTCGGTGGCCACGATCAGCTTGCCGGGCTCGATCAGCTCGAGCTTGCCCTCGGCGGCGCGGGCCGCTGGAGCGGCGAGGAGGCCGGTGCCGAGGCTGGCGCAGAGGGCGGCGAGGGCGAGGACGTGGCGGCGGTTCATGAAGGTCTCCGGTCTCGGGACGGGGCGGGAGGGGTCGGCCGCGGCCCGTCCCGCGGCGGGTGAGGCTCAGGACAGGCGGGCGTAGCGCCGCTCGAAATAGGCCGAGAGCTGCGACAGGATCGACGTGAGGCCGAGGTAGATCAGCGCCGCCGCGATGTAGAAATCGAACGGCCGGAAGGTCGTGGCGATCATGAGCTGCGCGTAGAGCGTCAGCTCGACCACCGTGATCGTCGACAGGAGCGAGGTGTTCTTGACCGCCGAGATCGCCTCGTTGGTCAGGGACGGCAGGATCATGCGGAAGACCTGCGGCAGGACGATCCGGACCATCATGATCCGCGGGTTCATGCCCAGCGCGAGCGCCGACTCGACCTGACCCCGGGGGATCGCCGCGAGGCCGGCCCGGATGGTCTCCGCCACGTAGGCGCCGCTGCTGACGCCCAGCGCGATGATGCCGGCGGTCACGGGCGAGAGCTTCACCCCGATCTGCGGCATGCCGAAATACACGATGAAGACCTGGATCAGGGTCGGCGTGCCGCGGATGAACCAGACGTAGAAGCTCGCCAGCGCCCTGAACGGCGCGAAGGACGAGCGCTTGCCCAGCGCCCCGAGCAGGCCGCAGACCCAGCTCACCAGGATGCTCGCCACCGTGACGCCGAGCACCACCAGGGTCGCCGAGAGGAAGCCGGGGCCGTAGGTGACGACCTCGTCCGAGAGGGTGAGCCACAACTCCTGCAACGCCGTGCCAGTCATCGCCGTCCGATCTCCTTGGGGATGGGCCGGCGGCTCACGCCGTCTGTCCGGGCGCGGCGGGCTGATGCAGCACGCGCCGGAGGAACTGGCGCAGCCGCTCGCCCCGGGGCGCGCCGATGATGTCGTCCGGCGGCCCGTCCTCGGCGATCACGCCGCCGTCGAAGAACAGGGTGCGGGTGCCGACGTCCCGGGCGAACGCCATCTCGTGGGTGACGAGCAGCATCGTCATCCCGTCCGCCGCGAGGGAGCCCATCAGCGCCAGCACCTCGCCCACCAGCTCCGGGTCGAGGGCCGAGGTCACCTCGTCGAACAGCATCACCTTGGGCGCCATCGCCAGGGCGCGCACGATCGCCACGCGCTGCTGCTGCCCGCCGGAGAGCTTCGACGGGTAGGCGTGCCGCTTCTCGTAGAGGCCGATGCGCTGGAGCAGCGCCTCGGCCTCCGCGACCGCCTGCCGCCGCGGCAGCCGGCGCACCCGGATCGGCGCCTCGATGACGTTCTCCAGCACGGTCATGTGCGGCCAGAGATTGTAGCTCTGGAAGACCATGCCGATCCGCGCGCGCAGCTCGCAGAGCTGCTGCGGCGTCGGCTGGCGGCGGGCGCCCTGCTCGTAGTCGAAGGCGAAGCGCTCGAAATCCATGAAGCCGGAGGTCGGCGTCTCCATGAGGTTCAGGCAGCGCAGGAACGTGCTCTTGCCCGAGCCGCTCGCGCCGATGATCGACACGACCTCGCCCTCGTGGATGTCGAGGGAGATGCCTTTCAGGACCTCGTTGGCGCCGTAGCTCTTGTGCAGCTTCCTGATCTTCAGGAGCGGAGGCGCGGCCGTCTCGATCTGAGTCATCGTCGAACCCGATGTGATGCGATTCCGTCGCGGATCTCTGCTTCGATCCACGCCAGATCGGCGCCTGTTTTTCAATATTTTGCTTGTCAAAGCCGTCGTATGGGAGCTTTTATTTCGCCATCTGACCCGTTTTACGTTGCCAAGTCCGCTTCGATGTCTTAGCAGAGCCGGTATACCGCCGGCATTCAAGCGGTATTTTTGAGCATGGCTGCCTTCGACATGGTCATCGAGCCCCTGGATCCCGGTCTTCCCTTCGCGATCGCGCAGGACCCGTGCCTCATAGTTCAGCCGATGGTCCGGCTCGGGCCGGCGCATCGGCGGGCTGCGGCCTTGGAATCCCGGGCCGCCACCGGCCGCGGTCCCGCGATCCGCGCCGAACCGGATGGCGGCGATCGGCGACGGTCGGAGGCCGCGCGCACGGGGCAGGCGGCATGACCGGCCTCGCGATCGACCCGGATTTCTGCGCGGGCCTGTTCGCCGAGCTCCTGGCCTTCAGCCAGGACGCGCCGGGCGTGACGCGGGCGGCCTACGGCGCCGGCGAGGAGCGCGCCCACGCTCTGATGCGGGCCACCGGACTGGCGCTCGGACTCACCGCCGAGACCGACGCGGCCGGCAACCTGTTCCTGACGATGGCGGGGCGCGAGCCGGCGCTGGCGCCCTGGATGGTGGGCTCGCACGTCGACACGGTGCCCCACGGGGGCAATTTCGACGGGGCGGCGGGCGTGATCGGCGGCCTCGCGGCCGTGGAGGCCCTGCGCCGAGCGGGCGTCGTGCCGGCGCGGCCCGTGACGGTGGCGGTGTTCCGGGCCGAGGAGAGCGTGTGGTTCCCGGCCTCCTATGTCGGCAGCCGGGCCGCCTTCGGCCTGCTGCCGCCGGAGGTGCTCGACCTGCCCCGCGCCGATACCGGCCGGAGCCTGCGCGACCACATGGCCGATCTCGGCTTGCGGCCGGAGGCGGTGGCGCGGGGCGAGCGGCTCCTCGACCCGGCGCGGATCCACGGCTTCGTGGAGATGCATATCGAGCAGGGGCCGGCGCTGGAGGCGGCCGGGATCCCGGTGGGCTTCGTCACGGCGATCAGCGGCAGCTTCCGCTACCGCAAGGCGGCTTGCTTCGGCCGCTACGGCCATTCCGGGGCCGTGGCGCGGAGCGAGCGCAGCGACGCCGTCTTCGCCCTCGCCGACCTGATCACCGGGCTGGACGCGCTCTGGGGCACGCTGGAGGCGGAGGGCTGCCCGGCCACGATCACGCTGGGCGAGGTCGGCACCGACCCGGTCCAGCACGCCTTCGCCAAGATCCCCGGCGAGGTCCGCTTCTGCCTCGACGTGCGCAGCACCGAGCCGGCCGTTCTCGACCGGATCGAGGCGGCGCTCGCCGAGCGCGTCGCCGCCGTCGAGGCCGCCCGCTCGGTGCGCTTCGTCCTGGGCGAGCGCACCGGCAGCACGCCGGCGCGGATGAGCGCCGCGCTGGTTGAGGCCCTGTCCGGACACGCGCACCGGCTCGGGATGCCGTTCCGCACGATGGCGAGCGGGGCGGGGCACGACACCGCGACGCTGGCCGGCCAGGGCGTGCCGAGCACCATGATCTTCATCCGCAACCAGAACGGCAGCCACAACCCGGACGAGGCGATGCGGATCGAGGATCTGTGCGCGGCCGCGACCCTGGTGGCCCACTTGGTCGCTGAAGCCTGACCCCGCGCGAGAGAAAGGATGCACCGATGATCGTCGATCTGAACTGCGACATGGGCGAGGGCTTCGGCGTCTACCGCCTGGGCGACGATGCCGAGATGCTGACCGTGGCGACCTCGGCCAACATCGCCTGCGGCTTCCATGCCGGCGACCCGCTGGTGATGCACGAGACCCTGAGCCGCGCCGCCGCGAACGGCGTCCAGGCCGGCGCCCATCCGAGCTTCCTCGACCTCTGGGGCTTCGGCCGGCGGCCGATCCACGGCGAGCGCCCCGCCGACATCGAGAAGGCGGTCCTCTACCAGGTCGGCGCCCTCCTGGCGCTCGCGCAGGATGCCGGCTGCCCGGTGCGCCACGTGAAGACTCACGGGGCGATGGGCAACATGGCCAACGAGGATGCCGACCTCGCCCTGGCTGTGGCGCGGGCGATCCGCACCCTCGACCGCGACCTGATCTTCGTGGTCATGCCGGGCCTGGAGACCGAGCGGGCCGGCGAGAAACTCGGGCTGCCGATCGCGCGCGAGATCTACGCCGACCGCGCCTACGCGGATGACGGCACCCTGGTCTCGCGCAAGCTCCCCGGCGCCGTGCTGCACGATCCCGACGCCGTCTCGCAGCGCGTGGCGCGGATGCTGGAGGACGGGGCGATCACCTGCCTGTCCGGGCGGCGCATCCCGACGCGGATCGACACGGTCTGCGTCCACGGGGACACGCCCGGCGCCGTCGCCATGGCCCGCCGCCTGCGCGCGGAGTGCGCCGCCAAGGGGATTGCCCTGCGCCCGATGGCCGAGGTGCTGGGTGTCTGAGCCCGGCTACCGCCTCCTCGATTGCGGTGACCGGGCCCTCACGGTGGAGCTCGGCCGAACGGTCGATCCCGCGGTCAACGCGCGGGTCATCGCCCTCGACGCGGCGCTCCGCGGCGCCGGCCGTCCCGGCCTCCTGGAGACCGTGCCGACCTACCGCTCGCTCCTCGTCCTCTACGATCCGGACCTGCTGCCCCGGGCCGACCTCGTCGCGCTGATCGCCGCGCACTGGCCGCCGCCGGACGGGGCGGCGGGGTCCCTGCGCCGCTGGCGGGTGCCGGTCCATTACGGCGGCGCGCACGGCGCCGACCTCGACGACCTCGCCGCCGGGGCCGGGCTCAGCCCGGAGGCGGTGATCGCCCTTCATTCCGGCCGCGACTACCGCGTCTACATGATCGGGTTCGCCCCCGGCTTCGCCTATCTCGGCGGCCTCGATCCCCGGCTCCACGCGAGCCGGCGCACCGATCCCCGATTGAAGACCCCGGCGGGCAGCGTCTCGATCGGCGGGAACCAGACCGGCGTCTCGCCGCCCCTGGAACTGCCGAGCGGCTGGCAGCTCATCGGCCGCACGCCCGCGCGGTCCTACGATCCGGCCCGGGCCGAGCCGTTCCTGTTCGCGGCCGGCGACCTGATCCGGTTCGAGCCGATCGATCGCGCCGCGTTCGACGCCCTCAGCGAGGCCGCCCGCGCCGGCGAGACCGTCGCGACCCTGGAGCGGATCGATGCCTGAGGGCCTGCGCGTCATCGCCCCCGGCGTGTCCTCGACCCTGCAGGATGCCGGGCGGCCGGGCTACCTCCGCTACGGCATCTCGGGGTCCGGCGCGATGGATCCCGACCTTCTGGCTCTGGCCAACGGACTCGTCGGCAACCCGCTCGACGCCGCGGTGATCGAGATGGCGATGGTCGGTCCGACGCTCGTCTGCGAGACGGACATCTGCCGCGTCGCGCTCGCAGGGGCACCCTTCGCGATGAGCGTGAACGGGCGCCCCCTCGACCCGTTCACGGCCCACGACCTGCGGCGGGGCGACCGGCTCGTCCTCGGCGGCCCGCGGCAGGGCCTGCGCGCCTGCCTCGCGGTCGCCGGCGGCCTCGCCGTCGCGCCGATGCTCGGCAGCGTCGCGACGCACACCCGCACCCGCCTCGGCGGCCTCGACGGCAATCCCCTGGCGGCGGGCGACCTGCTGCCCCTCGCGGCGCCCGCGCCCCGCGACCGCCCGCTGACCCTGCCGACGGCCCACCGGCCGACCTTCGGCGGACCCATCCGGGTGGTGCTCGGGCCGCAGGCCGACGGCTTCACCGAGGACGGCCTGCGGACCTTCCTCTCCGAACCCTACACCCTCACGGCGCGGGCAGACCGGATGGGCTGCCACCTCGACGGGCCGCCGATCGCCCACGCCGATGGCTTCAACATCGTCTCGGACGGGATCGTGAACGGCTCGATCCAGGTGCCCGGCCACGGGCGGCCGCTGATCCTGCTCGCCGACCGCCACACCACCGGCGGCTACCCGAAGATCGCCACCGTGATCTCGGCGGATCTCGGCCGCCTCGCGCAGGTGCGGCCGGGCGAGACCATCCGGTTCGCGGCCGTCGCCGTCGCGGAGGCCCAGGCCATCGCCCACGCGGCGCGGCGCGGCCTGGCCGCGCGGTTGGCGGCGCTGGTGCCGGCCGGCGGCGGCGATCTCGACAGCGCCTTCCTGCTGTCCTGCAACCTCGTCGGCGGCGTCGTCTCGGCGCGCGCCCTCGACCCGGCGCCCTGACGGCGTCGCACCCCCTCCCACCCAGCAAGAGACCGTCGATGCTCACGCCGTTCCATCTCGCCTACCACGTCACCGACCTCGACGCGGCGCGCCGCTTCTACGGCGGCGTCCTCGGCTGCCAGGAGGGCCGCAGCACCGAGACCTGGGTCGATTTCGACTTCTTCGGCCATCAGCTCTCGCTGCACCTGGGCGAACCCTTCGCCACCACCCGGAGCGGGAAAGTCGGCGACCACACGGTGATGATGCCGCATCTCGGCGTGGTGCTGCCGCTCGACGCCTGGGAGGCGCTCGCCGGCCGCGTCGAGGCGGCCGGCATCGCCTTCGACATCCCGCCGGTCGTCCGCTTCGCCGGCGAGCCCGGCGAGCAGCGCACGATGTTCTTCTTCGATCCGAGCGGCAATCCGATCGAGATCAAGGGTTTCCGGGATCTGGCCGGCGTCTTCGCGCACTGAGGCGCGCGCGCCCGTCGCCGACGGCGACGGGCGGCTCGGACGGGCCGCCCGTCAGGCGCGGCGGGCGTTCCAGAAGACGAACTGGCCGTCGACCACGTCCCGGAGATCGCGCCGGAAGGCCGTCCGGTAGAAGTACTGGCCGGTCGGCAGGTACGGCACGTCGCGCATCGCCAGGGTCTGCATCTTGGCCGCGATCGTCTTGCGCGCCGCCTGGTCCGGCGCCTCGATCCAGGCCTCGCGCAGGCTCTCCAGTTCGGGCAGGTCAGGCCAGCCGAAGAAACCCTTCTCGCCGCCGCAGCGCAGGACCTGCTCCACGACCGGGTTGGCCATGTCGAGGCCGGTCCAGGTCGTGGTGAAGATGTTCCAGCCGCCCTGGTCGGGGGGCGCCTTGCTGGCGCGGCGCGTGACCAGCGTGCCCCAGTCGGACACGACGTACTGCACGTTCATCCCGAGGCGCTGGAGCAGGTCGTGCATGATCTCGCCGAGGGCGCCGAGCACGGGGTTCTCGCTCGTCGACATGAGCACGACGCGCTCGCCCTTGTAGCCGGCCGCCACGAGGTCGCGCTTGGCCTTGGCGAGATCGCGCGGCCGGGTGAGCACGTCGAGGCCGGCATCGGTCGCCATCGCGGTCCCCGGCGTGAACAGGCCGACATCCTTGCGCCACAGCTTGGGATCGTCGCCGGCGGCCGCCGCCATGAAGTCCGCCTGCGACAAGGCCTCGAGGACCACGCGCCGGACCGCGGGCTTGTCGAAGGGCGGATAGAGGTGGTTCATGACCCCGGTGCCGAGGTTGCCGAGCGGCGAGGCGAGCTGCGTGGCGATCTGCGGGTGGGCCTGCAGGGTCGGCACGAGATCGCTGATCGGGTTCTCCCACCAGTCGACCTCGCCGTTCTGGAGGGCGGCGGCCGCGGTGCCGGGGTCGGGCATGACCTGCCACTCGACCCGCTCGAAATGGACGCGCTTCGGCCCGGCCACCCAGGAGACCGGGCCGTCCTCCCGGGGCCGGTAGTCCGGGTTGCGGTCGTAGACCACGCGGGCGCCGACGAGCCGCTCCTTGGCGTTGAACCGGAACGGGCCGGAGCCGATCAGCTCGGGGATCTGCTGGGCCGGGTCGATGGCGGCGAGGCGCTCGGGCATGATGACGAGGACCGGCGGCCCGAGCTTCGCCAGGGTCTCGAGCATGAGCCCGTAGGGCCGCTTCAGGCGGATGACGAAGGTCCGGTCGTCCGGCGCCTCCAGGGCGTCGGTGCGCGCCATCAGGGCCTGTCCGAGGCTGTCGCGCTGCGCCCAGCGCCGGATCGACGCGACGCAGTCGCGGCCCCGCACCGGCTCGCCGTCGTGGAATCTCAGGCTTTCGCGCAGCCGGAAGGTCCAGCGCCGCCCGTCCTCCTCGACCGTGTGGCCCTCGACCATCTGCGGCTGCGGCGTGAACTGCGCGTCGAGGCCGTAGAGCTGGTCGAACACCATGAGCGCGTGGTTGCGCGTGACGTAGGCCGTGGTCGTCACCGGATCGACGATGGTGAGGTCGGATTGCGGCACGAAGCGCAGGACGCTCGCCCGGCCGCCCTGGGCCAGGGCCGGGCGGGCCGGCAGGAAGGGCGCGGCGGCCGCGGCGGCGGTACCGCCGAGGAAGGTTCGTCGCAGCATCGGGGTCACTCCTGGCGTTCCGGGTCAGGCGGGCGGGGACGGGTGCGCCGGGCGGCATCCCTCGCGAGGATGCCTTCTGCGGGCGCGCATTCCGTAGGAACACAACCTGCAAGGGCCGTTCCGCCCGGGCCGGTCACCGGGCCCGGACGGCCTCTTCGGCGCGCCGGCGCAGGGCCGCGCGGTCGATCTTGCCGGTCGAGGCGAGCGGCAGCGCCTCGACGAACCAGACCCGGCGCGGGTGCTGGTAGGCGGGCGCGTGTTCGAGCGCGTGCTCCTTGAGGGCGGCCTCGTCGACGGTGGTGCCGGGCCGGCGGACCGCGAAGGCGACGGGCTTGGTGCCCTTGATGGCGTCGTCCACGGGCACCACGCAGGCCTGGAGCACCGCGGGGTGGCGCTCCAGGACCAGCTCGACCTCGCCGGGGAAGATGTTCTCCCCGCCCGAGACGAACATGTCGTCGGTCCGGCCGAGGAAATAGTAGAACCCGTCCGCGTCGCGGCGGAAGACATCGCCGGTGTCGTAGAACCCGTCCGGGGTGATCGGCACGGGGACGTCCGGCCGGTTGTGGTAGCCCAGCATGATCGCGGGGCTGCGCATCTGCAGGACGCCGGTCTCCGGGGCGTCCGGTCCGACGAGGCGCACCGCGACCCGGGGGTGCGGCGCGCCGACGGAGGCGACCGGCGTGGGCAGGCCGTCCGGATGGTCGCCGAACACGACCGGGCCGCCCTCGGTGGTCCCGTAGGCGTTGAGGATGCGCGCGTTCGGCAGGAGGGCGCGGATCTGCCGGGCCAGGGCGTCGCTGACCGGCGCCGAGCCCATCCGCACCGTCCGCACGCGGGTGAGGTCGGCCTCCGCCAGGACATCCCGCTCCCGCAGCATCATGGCGATCATCGGCGGCACGGCGGTGAGCCACGTGCAGCTTTGGCGGTCGATCGCCGCGATGTAGGCCCGCGCCTCGAACTGCGGCAGCAGCACCATCGTGGCGCCGGCCGCGCAGACGAGGAGCGCCAGGGCCAGCGCGTTCATGTGGTAGAGGGGCGCCGCCACGAGCAGCCGTTCGTCGCGCAGGTCCGTGTCCGCGGCGCGGGTCCGGGCCACCCAGAGGTGGCTGGCATGGCTCAGCCGCACGCCCTTCGGCCGGCCCGTGGAGCCGGAGGTGTACAGGAACAGCGCCGCCTCGTCGGGCTCGGGCACGATCGGCGCGAAGGGCCCGGGATCGAGCCAGGCCGCGAAGCCCTCCGGTCCGTCATCGTCGAACCCGGCGACCCGGACCCCGGGGCCGAGCCCCGCCAGCACGTCCCGGCGCGGGCCGTCGCAGAGCACGAGCCGGGCCCCGCAATCGGCGAGCACGGCGGCGATCGTGGCCGGCGGAAACTTGTGGTTGACCGGGACCGGGACCACCCCGGCCCGCATCGCGCCGAGCAGGGCCGCGATCGTGTCGGGCCGGTTGGCCGCGAGGATCGCGAGCCGCGCGCCGCGGCCGATCCCGCCGCGCAGGAGACCGCGCGCGAAGGCGTCGGCCCGGGCATCGAGGTCGGCGCGGGTCATCACCGTCGCCCCGACCCCGGGGTCGACGCCGATGATCAGCGGCCTGTCCGGCGACCCGGACCGGTCGACGAGATCGCCGAGATTGGTCGGACCCGTGGCCGCGCGAGTCATGGGGCCGCCCTGCACGGGAGACGGAGGTCGAAGGCCGGCAGCGTCAGCGTGGCCGCCTCCGGCCCGTGCCTGACCCAGGCCGCCTCCGGGAGCGCGACCGCGCGGGCCTCGAGGGCGTCGAGGCCGCGGAAGCGCAGGGTCAGGGCGGCGAAGCGGGCGGCCGGCCCCGGCACGATCGCGACCCGCGTCTCCCCGAGCCGCAGGGTCCAGCCATCGCCTGTGGCCTCGGCCGCGGGGCCTGTCGCGGCGGCGTAGAGAGCGGCGTCGGCCTCGGGCGCCGGGCTCTCGATCGTCAGCGCGTCGATGCCCGAGAAGCCGTTCGGATGGTCGAGCCATTCGGGGCGCCAGACCAGATCCGGGGTCCGGTGCTCGCAGTGGTAGAGGCGGCCCGCCGGGAACCGGTCGGCCGGCACCCGAACCGTGCGGAACCGGGCCGCCGCCTCGCGGCCGTCGACGGTGACCGGGCGCGAGAAGGCGACGGGCGGTCCGGCCGCGAGCCCCGCCGCGGCGAGGCTGGCATGGGTGGCATCGGCGTCGCGGCTCGCCACGACGAGCCCGTTCAGGCCGAACGGGCTGTCCAGGACGTCCTGCCGCTGCGGACCGGTCTCGGGCACGCCGACGAGCTCCAGGTACGGGCCCGCCGTCATCATCAGGTGGTTGATGGAGCCGAGCGAATGGTGGCCCCGCGGCGTCAGCCGGAACCCGAGGGCAGCGAACAGGTCCGCCGCCTCGTCCATCCGCCGCAGCACGTTGATCACCACGTGGTCGAGGGTCCCGTCCGCCGGGGCGGCGGGGGCCGGCCCCATCATTTCGCCGGCGCCGTCATGTAGACGCCGCGGCCGCTCGCGAGCAGGCGGCCTGCGTCATCGAGGATCTGCGCCTCGGCCACCGAGAGCTGGTTGCCGAATTTCACCACCGCGCCGCGGCAGGTGAGATCGCCCTGCATCGCGGCGCGGTGGTAGTCGACCCGCAGGTCCACCGTGGGGACGCCGCGGCCGGTCTTGGAGACCAGCGCCCAGTCGGCGGTGAGATCGACGAGCGTCGCCAGGATGCCGCCGTGGACGTAGCCGCGCTCGGCGTTGACGACCCATTCCGGCCGCCACGTCGCCTTCAGCTCGATCGTGCCCTCGCCGACGGCGACGACGGAGAGCCCGAGCCACTGGTGGAACGGGCCGCGCAGCAGCAGCGCCTCGACCTGCTCCTTGCTGAGGGGGGTGTCGGACATGGCTTCGGGATCTCCTTGGGCGAGGGCAGAGGCGACGACGCGCGCCGGACCGGCTCGGGCGGTGTCAGGGGGTGACGACGATCTTGCCCATGACCTCGCGGTCGCGGATCATCCGCAGGCCTTCGGCGGCCTCTTCGAGAGGCAGGATCTTGTCGATGGTCGGCTTCAGCGTGCCGGCCTGGATCATGTCCATCAGGGCCGACAGGTCGTCGTCGTAGAAGCTGTTCGAGCCGATCACCCTGAGCTCGAAGCTCCAGATGTAGCGGAGATCCTCCTTGGGATCGTGCCCCGCGGTCGCCCCGCAGACGAGCAGCGTCCCGCCGCGCTTCAGGCACTTGAGCGAGGGGACCCAGGTGTCGCCGCCGGTGAAGTTGATCACCACGTCGACGCCGCCCTCGTAGGTCCGGCGCTGCGGCTTGCCGTACTGCTGGATCGCCCACTTGGAGAAGTCGGTCTCGCGGTAGTTGACGACGTGGTCGGCCCCGAGCGCCTTGAGCGCCGCCATCTTCTCCGCGCTGCCAGCGCAGGCGATCACCTCGGCGCCGAGCTGCTTGGCCAGCATCACACAGCCCGTGCCGACGCCGCCGCTGGCACCCAGGATCAGGACCCTGTCGCCCGCCTTCACGGTGTTGTGGGTGATCAGCATGCGGTGGGCGGTGCCGTAGGCCACCGGCAGGGAGGCGGCGTCCGCGTAGCTCACGTCCGGCGGCATCGCGATCAGCTGGCTCGTCGAGACGCGGCAGTACTCGGCCATGCCGCCGTCGAGCATCTCGCCCATCAGGCCCTTGGCCTTGTTGAGCGGGTTGACCAGGACCCGGTCGCCGACGTGCCACTCGGCGACGCCCGCGCCGAGCTCGACGATCTGGCCGGCCATGTCGAGGCCGATGACCACCGGCATCGGCACCTTGATGCCGGGCATGCCCTTCACGGTGAACACGTCGTGGTAGTTGAACGAGGACGCGCCGACGCGGATCAGGACCTCGCCCGGGCCGGGCGACGGCTTCGGGTAGTCGTCGACCACTTTCAGCGTGTCGATGTCGCCGTGCGCCTCCAGCACGAGCGCCTTCATCGTCTGAGCCATCGTGGAAACCCTCTTCTGCAGGTCGGAAAGGCTACGGGATCGACTTCGACCGCTCGTAGGGGCCGGGAACCAGGGCCGTGTCGGGCAGGCTGCCCTGGACGGCGCCGACCGCCTTGAACACGTCGAACTCCCGCTTCAGCGAGGCGATGTCGGCGGGCTCCAGGCTGACCGTGTAGATGCCGTCCCAGAGACCCGCGTAGGCGGCGGCGTCGGCGTCGCTCAGGTTCGCGGCCGCCGTCAGGATCTTGGCCACGCCCGGCTTGTCGGCCTGGCCGAAGGCGTAGGCCTTGCGCATCGCGGCCACGACCTTGGCGGGGGCGTCGGGGTTCTGCGTCATCCAGGCGTTGCGCATGAGGCCGACGCCGAGGACCGGCGGCGCGTCCTGCCGGGTGAGGCGCTTCCACTCCTCCCGGAAGGTGCCGAGGCGGCGCAGCTTCACGTCCGGCAGGAGCGCCAGGGTCACGGTGCGCAGGGCCGCGGCGTCGATGTCCTTCTGGACGAGGAATTGTGCCAGCCGGGAATCGTTGCCGGGCACGGCCTGGTAATCCGCGGGCTTGAGCCCGTGATTGGTCTCCAGGATCGCCGCCGCGATGGCGGCGGTGCCGCTGCCGGCCGGCGAGGTGCCGATCTTCTTGCCCCTGAGGTCGGCCATCGTCTTGATCGGCGAGTCCGCGGGGACCACGAAGTCGAGATCGGCCACCTGCGTCGCCAGGACGATGCTCATCGGCAGCCCGTCGGCGGTCACGCTCAGCGCCGTCCCCGCGCTCGCCGCGATCGCGAAATCGATGGCTCCGGCCGCCATGGCCTTGGTCGGCGCGTTCACGTCCGGGAACTTGACGTACTCGGCCGTCAGGCCCTCCTTCTCCATGAACTTGCCGGCCTCCAGCACGGCGCCGAAGCCGAGGCTGATGCCGGAACTCCAGTAGCCGATGCGTACCGTCTCGGCGCGCGCGAGGCCGGGCAGGCCGATCGCGCAGAGCGCGGCGGCGGCGAGGGCGCGGATCCGTTTCAAGGCGTTCTCCAGGAGCTGCGATGGGAGGACGTGCGGCGGGCGTGTCCCAGGCTGGCGCCGGCCGTCACGGCTGCGTCGCCTTCTTCCAGGCGAACAGGCGCTGCTCGGCCGGCTTCAGGACGAGCGTCTCGAGGCCGATCATCAGGGCGACGAGGGTGAGGGTCCAGGCGAAGACCTGATCGGTCTGGACGAGGTCGGCCGCCTGCCGCAGGCGGTAGCCGATGCCGCTGCTCGCCCCGAGCGATTCCGCCACGAGGACGACCCGGGCCCCGAAGCCGATGGCGAGGCGCGCGCCCGCGAAGAAGGCGGGCAGGATCGTCGGCAGGTAGATCTTGGTCAGCACCTTGCGGCGCGGCATCCGGAAGGTGCGGGCGAGCTCGAGATGCTCGGCGCTGACCGTGCGCGTGCCCTGCCAGACGTTGGTCAGGATCAGCGGCATCGCGGTCATGAACACCACGAAGATCGTGGTCCAGTTCGAGAGGCCGAACCAGATCAGCGCGAAGATCGCCCAGATCGCGGAGGAGACGGTGTTGGTCACCGTCAGCACCGGCTCGAAGAAACGCCCGAGGCGCGGGCTCGCGCCGAGCAGCAGGCCGAGCGGCAGCCCCACGAGGGCCGCGAAGGCGAGGCCGGCGCCGATCCGGCCCAGGGTGATGCCGAGATCGGCGGCGAAGCTCGGCGTGGCGACGAGGCCGAGCCACGTGTGCCAGACCCGCGCGGGGCTCGGCAGGACGAAGCTCGGCGCGTGCAGCGATCCGAGCTGCCACGCCGCCAGCGCCAGGGCGAGGAGGGCGAGCCGCTGCAGCAGCACGCCCGCCCGGCGCCCGGCCCGGGACAACCGCGTCCGCCGGATCAGGCGCGGCGGGGTTTTCACGAGCATCGCGCGCTCGCGGCGGAGAGGCTGATGCGCAGGCGCCGGACTTCCTCGGCGACCTCCGGCGAGAGGGGGTCGCGGGGATACGGCAGATTGATCGACCGGACCGCGCCGATCCGGCCCGGCCGCGGGTGCAGGACGACCACTTGGCTCGCCAGCACCACCGCCTCCTCGACGTCGTGCGTGACGAAGACCAGGGTCATCGCCCGCAGCTCGGCGATGCGCAGCAGTTCCGCGTGCATCTGCGCGCGGATCTCGGGATCGAGCTTCGAGAACGGCTCGTCGAGGAGCAGGATCCTGGGCTCGGTGACGAGGCTGCGCGCGAGCGCCACCCGGCTGCGCATGCCCCCGGACAATTCGTGCGGGTAGGCGTCGCGGAAGGCCTCCAGCCCGACGAGCCGCAGGGTCTCGTCGACTCGCCGGACCCGCTCCGCCCGGCCCATGCGCCCGGCCTCGAGCCCGAAGGCGACGTTTTGGGCGGCCGTGCGCCAGGGGAGAAGCCGGTCCTCCTGGAACATGTAGGTCATGGCCCGCCAGTCGCGGAAGGCGTGCGACGGGATGCCGTTCAGGAGGACGGCGCCCCGGTCGGGCTCGACCAGCCCGGCGATCATGTTCAGGAGGGTGCTCTTGCCGCAGCCCGACGCACCCAGGATCGCGACGATCGCGTGCTGCGGGATCGCGATGTCGACGGCGTCGAGGACGTGGAGCGGCCCGCCCTCGCGCCGGTCGAACCACTTGCTGACATGGTCGAGCTCGACGGCGTTCACGGCTCGCCCCCGTCGGCCCGGGATGGCCGCGCCGGCGCCACCACCGCGGTGTCGCGCAGGCTCGCGATGACCTTCTCCAGGGTCATGTCGCGGAACGTCTCGACGTGGCGGCGGGCCACCAGGGCGGCACTGTCGGCATCCCCCGCCGCGAGATGCTCGATCATCGCGGTGTGGTCGTTCTCGATGTTCGGTCGCACCCCCTGCACGCCGAAGCCGAGGGCGACGAGGCGGGTCATCTCGTCGAGGAGGCCCGACAGCGTCCGGTACAGGCGCCCGTTCCCCGACGCGGCGGCGATCGCGAGGTGGAAGCCCCGGTTGGCCTCCAGGAAGAAGTCGATCTGGTTGCCCATCTCCACCGTGATCTTGCGGCGGCAGGCCTGCTCCAGGCGCTCCAGATGCGCCCGGTTCACGCGGCCGGCGGCGCCCCTTGCCGCGAGGGGCTCGAGCTCCATCCGCAGCGCGAAGACCTCGTCGACGTCCTTCACGGTCACCGGGCTGACCCGGTAGCCGTGCCGCGGCATCGAGCTGACGAAGCCTTCCTGTGCCAGGCGCTGCAGCGCGATCCGGCAGCTCGCCTTGCCGATCTCGAACCGCTCCATCACCTCGGCCTCGGTGAAGCGCGTACCGGGCAGGAGGCGGCAGGCGACGATCTCGCGCCGCATCAGGTCGTAGGCTTGGTTCCCCTTGCGCGTGGCGTCGGGGACGGCGAGCACCGTCGCGGTCGGGCGATCGAGCCGGGACCTGTCATCGCGTGTCGTCATCGCACCTCGCTGTCTGGGCATTGAGGCTCCCACAGCATGCTGTGAGCTGCTCACCGGACGCAGAACATGTGCCAACCCCGCGCTGAACCCGTTCGCGCGGCGCGCATCGGCGCGCGGAACGGTGCCCGGAGCCGGCATTCGGCACACGCTGGGAAGCTCAGACGCGCCGCGTGATCAGATCAGCGTGCGCTGTGGGCATCCCATGCCGTATTTATGCGCAACGCCCCCGCGTTCTGTAAATGAAATACGCGTCCAATTTTCCCGAAGAGGTTGGAATAATGGGCTTTTCAACGCGGTCGGGTGCAGAACAATCTGTGTTTTCTTTGAGCAGACGGTGCGTGCTCGAGGCCGCGCCGGCGCGCCTCACAGGATGTCGGGCTGATCTCTCCGGTGCTCGTGCCCCGCGATGACGCGGCGCAGGAGCCGGGTCAGGGTGTCCTGCTCCGCCGGCGTGAGGGCGTCGACGGTCAGCGCGTGAGCGGCCCGCGCCGCCGGCTCCATCGCGCCGTGGAGCGCGGCGCCCGCCTCCGTCAAACGGCAGACCTGCGCGCGGCGGTCGAGCGGCGACGTCGTGCGGCTCACGAGGCCGCGGGCCGCGAGGCGCTTCAGGGCGCCGGTCGTCGTCGTGCGGTCGAGGGCGACCGCGCTCGCGAGCGTCGTCTGATCGGCCTCCTCCAGGTCCCGCAGCAGCGAGAGCAGGCTGTACTGGAGCGGGGTGACGCGGAACGCGGCACAGCGTTCGGCGAAGAGGCTGACGTGGATCTGGTGCATGCGGCGAGCGAGGAAGCCCGGGCGCTCGGCCAGGGGCCAGTGCCGCGCGTCCGCCGCCCCCGCCGCCGCCGCTTCCGCCTCTGCCGCCCCCGCCGCGGAACCGGCAACCGGGACCTCATCCATCGTCCGCCTCCGCAGAACGGTTCCAGCCTTGGCACGCCACGTGCAACGCCGAAATACGAAGCATGCTTCGCTTTTGGCAAGGGCGAGGCCGGCGCGCGCCGGCCGGGACCACGAGGTCGAAATGGACAATCGCCGCTATGATCTGGTTCTGCGGGGCGGGCGGGTCATCTGCCCGGCCTCCGGCATCGACGGCATCCGCGACGTGGCGGTGCAGGACGGGCGCATCGCCGCCGTGGCGGAGACGATCCTGCCCTCGGCCGCCGCCGAGGTGGTCGACGTCGCGGGCAAGCTCGTCCTGCCCGGCATGATCGACACCCACGCGCACGTCTACCAGTACGTCACCGGCCGGTTCGGCCTGAATCCCGACATGGTCGGCGTGCGCTCGGGCGTCACCACGGTGGTGGACCAGGGCGGCCCGTCCTGCATGACCCTGCCGGGCTTCCGCCACTTCATCGCCGAGCGGTCGGAGACGCAGGTGCTCGCCTTCCTGTCGGCCTACCTCGTCGGTGGCCTGGAGGGGCATTTCTACCCGAACCTCTACAGCCCGGACGGCGTCGACATCGACGCCACGGTGAAGTCGGCCACCGAGAACCGCGACCTCGTGCGCGGCATCAAGGGCCATGCCGAGATCGGCGGTTTCGCCCGCTGGGGCATCAAGGTGATGGAGATGGCGGCCGAGATCAGCCGCCGCGCCGACATGCCGCTCTACGTGCATTTCGGCCAGCTCTGGGGCCTGCCGGAATCGGGCGCCAACGGCGAGGATGCCGACACCATCGTCGAGCGGGTGATCCCGCTGCTGCGGCCGGGCGACGTCCTGGCCCATCCCTTCACCCGCCACCCGGGCGGCTTCATCAACGAGCAGGGCGAGGTCCACCACATCATCCGCCGGGCCATGGAGGCCGGGCTGAAGGTCGATGTCGGCCACGGCAGCCACTTCTCCTACCGCGTGGCGCGGGCCTCCCTGCCGGCCGGCGTGATCCCCTACACGCTGGGCGCCGACATGCACGGCTACAACACCGAGATCCCCGAGGTGAAGAAGCCCGCCGGCACACCGGACGAGCACCACGACGACGAGAACCACCCGTTCCTCGGGCAGGCCCGGTTCAGCCTCACCCAGGCGATGAGCTCGATGATGGCGCTCGGCATCCCGCTGGAGGACGTGGTGCCGATGGTGACGTCGCACCCGGCCGAGATGCTGCGCATGAGCGACCGGATCGGCGCTCTCAAGGTCGGCTACGCGGCCGATATCTCGGTGCTGCACGACGACCGCGGCCGCTTCCTGCTGCGCGACAACGAGGACACGCGGGTGATCGCCGACCGCCTGCTGCGCCCGGCCTTCTGCCTCCGCGCGGGCCGGCGCTTCGAGGCCGATTCGCCGATCCTCCCCCAGGCGATCGCGGCCTGAGGTGGCACCGGTGCCCGCCTTCGTCCTCGACGACCCGACACCGCCGGATCCGCGCCGCCACTGGGCCAGCCTGGACTTCGCGGCCCGGGGTGCCTGCTACGACAACAACGCGGGCGTGCCCGACAGCGCCGCCCAGGTCGCGGCCCGCAACGCGGCCTCGGCCGTGTACCGGGCGGCGCATCCGGCGGGGCTCGACATCCCCTATGCCCCAGGCGATCGCACGGCCTTCGACCTCTACCCGGCGACGCGGGCGGACGCGCCCTGCCTCGTCTTCGTCCACGGCGGCTACTGGCAGCGCAACGCCCGGGCCGACTTCGCGTGCTTCGCGGAGGGGATGAACGCGGCCGGCTGGTCGGTGGCGATGCCGGGCTACACCCTGGCGCCCGAAGCGCGCCTCGCCGGCATCGTCGCCGAGATCGGGTCCGCCCTCGACTGGCTCGCCGAACATGGCGCGGCGCGCGGGATCGGCGGACCGATCGTCCTGGCGGGCTGGTCCGCGGGTGCGCAGCTCGCCGCCCTCCACCTCGGGCATCCCGCCGTGACCGCGGTCCTGGCGATCTCCGGCGTCTACGACCTCGCGCCGATCCGCGAGACCTACCTGAACGAGAAGCTCGGGCTGAGCGACGCCGAGATCGAGACCCTGTCGCCCCTGCGGCTGGCGGTCGCGCCGAAGCCCATGACGGTCGCCTACGGCAGCCGGGAGCTGCCCGCCCTCGTCCACGACGCGCGCAACCTCCACGCCCTGCGCAGCGCCGCCCACGCGCCGGGCGCGCTGCTGCCGGTGCCGGGCGCCGACCACTTCTCGATCCTCGACGGGTTCCGCCGACCCGACGGCCTCCTGGTGCGCGCCGCGCAGGATCTTCTCGGAGGGAAGCGATGAGCCGCGAGGGCGTCGGGGCCCCCTCTGCCCCGCAAGGAGGACGACCGCCTGATGCGCGGGCGCGGCCAGTACATCGGCGACCTCCGGCTGCCGGGGATGCAGGACGTCGCCTTCGTGCGCAGCCCCCTCGCCCATGCGCGGATCCGCGCCGTCCATGTCCCGGAGGCCTACCGCGACCGGGTCTTCACCGCCGCCGACCTCGACGGGGTGCTGCCGATCCGCGCCGTTTCGGGGTTGCCGGGCTTCAAGGTCTCCGAGCAGCCGGTGCTGGCCACCGGCAAGGTCCGGCAAGTGGGTGAGCTCGTCGCGCTGTGCGTCGCGCCGACCCGCGCGGAGGCCGAGGACATCGCCGCGGCGGTGGTGCTCGACCTGGAGGAATTGCCCGCCGTCCACGACATGCTCGCCGCGCGCGAACCGGGCTCCGCGCTCGTCCACGAGCACTGGGGCGACAACGTCTTCCTGGAGACCCTGGTCGATGTGGGCATCGAGAGTGCCCTCGATGCACCGATCAAGGTCAGCCGCACCATCTCGACGGGTCGCCAGTGCATGGCGCCGATCGAGGGCCGCGGCACCGTGGTGTCCCTCGATCACCGCCTCGACCAGATCGTCGTCCACACCGCGAGCCAGATGCCGCACATCGTGCGCAACGGCCTCTCCGAATGCCTCGGGATCGAGCAGGGCCGCATCCGCATCGTCTCGCCGGATGTCGGCGGCGGGTTCGGCTACAAGGCGATCCTGCTCGCCGAGGACGTGGCGCTGGCGTGGCTCGCCCTCCGCTGCGGCCACCCGGTCCGCTGGCTGGAGGACCGGCGCGAGCACCTGACCGCCAACGCCAATTGCCGCGAGCACCATTACCGCATCACCGCCTACGCGGAGCGGGACGGAAGGCTGCGCGGCATCGACTGCGAGGCGACCGTCGATTCCGGCGCCTATTCGGCCTACCCGTTCTCGGCCTGCCTGGAGGCCGCGCAGGTCGCCAGCATCCTGCCGGGTCCCTACGATTTCCCGGCCTATCGCTGCCGGACATGGTCGGTGGCCACCAACAAGTGCCCGATCCTGCCCTACCGGGGCGTCGCGCGCACCGGCGTCTGCTTCGCCCTGGAACTGGTGCTCGACGCCGTCGCCCGCGCGGCCGGGATCGCGCCCGAGATTGTGCGCGAGAAGAACCTCGTGCGGCCCGAGCAGATGCCGTTCGAGAACATCACCAAGAAGCATTTCGACAGCGGCGACTACCCGGAGGCGCTGGCCCGGGCGCTGAAGGCCGTCGACGTGGAGGCGGTCCGCGCCCGCCAGCGTCAGGGCGAGCCGGACGGGCGCCGGATCGGCCTCGGCCTCGCGATCTACTGCGAGCAGGCCGCCCACGGCACCTCGGTCTATTCCGGCTGGGGCATCCCGATGGTGCCCGGCCACGAACAGGCCAGCGCCCGCCTGACCCCGGATGGCGGCCTGGAGCTGCGGATCGGCGCCCATTCCCACGGCCAGGGCCTGGAGACGACGCTGGCTCAGGTCGCCCACGAGATCCTGGGCGTCCCGGTGGCGCGCACCCGCCTCGTCCACGGCGACACCGCCATGACCCCCTACTCGACCGGGTCCTGGGGCTCCCGCGTCATGGTGATGGCCGGCGGCGCGGTGGCGGCGGCCTGCGAGGAGTTGCGCGACCGCGCCGTGCGGATCGGCGCCCACCTGCTCCAGGCGCGGCCCGACGAGTGCCGATTCGAGGGCGGCCACGTCGTCGGCCCCACCGGCGACGTGCCGCTGGAGGCCATCGCCCGCACTTGGTACCGGCGCCCGCAGGATCTCGCGCCCGACACCGATCCGGGCGGGCTCGAAGTCACCGCCGGCTACAAGCCGGTGCGCGATTCCGGCACCTTCTCGTACGCGGCGCACGCGGCCGTGGTGGCGGTCGATCCCGATCTCGGGGCGGTGGAGATCCTCGACTACGTCATCGTCGAGGATGGCGGCACGCTGGTGAATCCCCTCGTGGTCGACGGCCAGATCTACGGCGGCCTCGCGCAGGGGATCGGCACGGCCCTGTTCGAGGAGATGCGCTTCGACGGCCGCGGCCAGCCTCTGGCCTCGACCTTCGCCGACTATCTCCTGCCCAGCGCCGCCGACGTGCCGATGGCGCGCATCGACCACATGGAGACGCCCTCGCCCTACACGCGCTTCGGCCAGAAGGGCATCGGCGAGGGCGGCGCCATCGCGCCCCCGGCGGCGCTCGCCAACGCGGTCAACGACGCGCTGGCGCCGCTCGGCGTCGAGCTGCTGCACGCGCCCGTCACCCCCCGGCGGATCGTGGAGGCGGTACTCGCTGCCGGGACCCCCGCCGTGACCGCGCGGGAGGCCGCATGAAGCCCGCCGCCTTCGCCTGGGAGCGCCCCGACAGCCTGCCCGCGCTGCTGGCGCGCCTCGCCGAGGCCCCCGCCGGCGTGAAGCTGATCGCGGGGGGCCAGTCCCTCGGGCCGATGCTGAACCTGCGCCTCGTCGAGCCCGCCCTGATCCTCGACATCACCGGCGTGCCCGAGCTCCGGACCGCGCGGGTCGAGGGCGACACCCTCGTCCTCGGGGCCTGCGTGACCCATGCCGACATCGAGGACGGGCGCGTCCCGGACCTCACCGGCGGCGCGCTGCGGCGGGTCGCCGCCGCGATCGCCTACCGGCCGGTCCGCAACCGCGGCACGATCGGCGGCAGCCTCGTCCACGCCGACCCGGCCGCCGACTGGGTGAGCGCCCTGACCGCCCTCGGCGCCGAGGTCGAGATCGCGGGGCGCAACGGCCGCCGCACTCTGCCGGTCGAGCGCTTCGTGACCGGCGCCCTCGCGGTCGCCCTCGGCGCGGACGAGATCCTGGTCGCGGTGCGCGTGCCGGCGCTGCCGGCAGGCGCGGCCTGGGGCTACGTCAAGCACTGCGCGAAGATCGGCGAGTTCGCCCACGCCATCGGGGCGGTGCGGCTCGAACCCGGCGCGGGCCGGGGCCGGGCCGTGATCGGCGCGGTCGAGGGGCCGCCCGTGCTCCTGGCCGATGCCCGACCTCTCTTCGGCGGCCGTATCGGCCCCGACTTCGCCGCGCGCTTCGACCCCCGGGCCGCCGACCAGGCCTTGCGGGACGCCGGGATGGCCGACGCGGTCGAGCGGCACATCCACGTCACCGTCCTGGGCCGCGCGGTGGCCGCGGCGGCCGAGCCCGATCCCCGATCCAACACCCTTCCGGAGGCCGCATGAGCGCCGCGCTGGCCGAACCCGGGCCGTCCCGCATGGCCGTCGCGCTGACGGTCAACGGCCGCGCCGTGCGCGTCGCGGCCGAGCCGCGCAGCCATCTCGGCGACGTGCTGCGCGACGGGCTCGACCTGACCGGCACGCATCTGGGCTGCGAGCACGGCGTCTGCGGCGCCTGCACGATCCTGCTCGACGGCGAGCCGGCCCGCGCCTGCCTGACCTTCGCGGGCGCCTGCGCGGGCGCCGCGATCACCACGATCGAGGGTCTCGATACGGACGCGATCGCGGGCGAGCTGCGGGCCGCCTTCAACCGCGAGCACGCGCTCCAGTGCGGCTACTGCACGCCCGGGATGCTGGTGGCGGCCCGCGATCTGGTCCTCCGGCTGCCCGAGGCCGACGAGCGGCGGATCCGCGCCGGCCTGTCGGGCAATCTCTGCCGCTGCACCGGCTATGCCGGCATCGTCCGGGCCGTGATGGCGGTCATCGCGGCGCGGCGGGCGCGCGGCATCCCCCCGGAGACCGGCGCGGCGCGCGCCCTCGGCCCGGTCGGTGCCCGGGTCGGCGGCGCGACGGTCGCGCCCCTGGATCCGCCGGCGAACCGGATCGCCCCGGCGGCACCCGCGGCGGTTGCGGACCTGTCCGACGCGTTCGTCCCGGCCCACAGCTTCACGCAGGTGCTCGACCTCGCCCACCCGCCGGAGGCCGTCTTCGCGCTGCTGGGCGACATCGCGGCGGTCGCCGCCTGCCTGCCGGGCGCCGTGCTGACGGCGCGACCGACCCCCGATACGGTCGAGGGCGGTCTGCAGGTGCGGATCGGACCGATCGCCGCGACGTTCCGCGGCCGCGCCCGCATCGCGCGGGACGAGGCGGCGCGGAGCGGCTCGGTCCGCGGTGCCGGTAGCGATGCCGGCGGCCGCTCGGCCACCGAGGGCCGGATCCGCTACCGGGTCGAGGTCGGGCCGACGCCCGGCACCGCCCGGGTCGCGCTCGACGTCGGCTACACCCTGACCGGGCCGCTGGCGCAGTTCGGCCGCCCCGGCCTCGTGCGCGACCTCGCCGGCCGCATCGCGGCGGAGTTCTGCCGCAACCTCGATGCCCGGCTCTCGGGCGTCGCGGCGCCGGCGCCCGCCGGCCTCGACCCGCTCCGCCTGATCCTCGGCCTCGCCCGCGCGCGGCTCGCGGCGTGGTTCGGCCGCGCCTGATCCCCTCCCGCCTCAATCCACCGGAGACACGCGAATGCTTGGCAGGTTCACCCTCACCACCGCGATCCTGCTGGCGCTGACGGCGACGGGCGCCCGGGCGGATGCGATCCGCATCGGCGTCAACGAGCCCCTGACCGGGCCGTTCGCGGCGTCCGGCACCTACGTGGTGAACGGCGCCAAGATCGCCGCCGACGAGATCAACGCCAAGGGCGGCGTTCTCGGCAAGAAACTGGAACTCGTGATCGAGGACAACAAGAGCAACCCGACCGAGGCCGCCGCGGTCGCCGAGAAGCTGATCACCAGCGACAAGACTCCGGTGATGATGGGGGCCTGGGGCTCCAGCCTGACGCTCGCGGTCATGCCCAAGCTCGCGGATTACGAGACGCCGATGCTGGTCGAGACCTCCTCGTCCGGCAAGATCACGACCTCCGGCAATCCCTACGTGTTCCGGATCTCGCCGCCCTCGTCGCTCGAGGCCGAGACCTTCGCGCCGATGGTTGCGCGCCTGGGGCTGAAGAAGGTCGACTTCCTGGTCCTCAACAACGATTTCGGCCGCGGTGCCGCGACCGACTTCGGCAAGATGCTCAAGGACAAGGGCGTCGCGGTCGGCCTCGTCGAGACCATGGACCAGGGCGCGCAGGACATGAGCGCCCAGCTCGCCAAGCTGAAGGCGTCGGATTCCGACACGATCATGATCACGAGCTCCGTCGATCAGCTCGTGCTGCTGTTCAAGCAGATGGCGGCGCTCGGCCTGAAGAAGCGGGTGATCACCACCGGCGGCTCCCAGAACCCGGACCAGATCATCGCCCAGGCCGGCGCGGCGGCCGACGGCACGATGCACCTCACGACCTTCCTGCCCTGGTCGCCCGACAAGACGCCGGACCCGAAGGCCACAGAGGCCTTCATCGGCGCCTGGAAGAAGCGCGGCTTCGACTTCGCGGGCGTCACCGAGAGCTTCCGCGGCTACGACGGCATCCGCGCGATCGCCCACGCCATCGAGAAGGCGGGCTCGGCCGATCCGGCCGCGATCACCAAGGCCTTCTGGTCGGTCGACTTCGTCGGGCTCAACGGCCCGATCCGCTTCGCCAAGGCCGGCCCCGCCGGGAAGGAGAGCGGCCAGAGCAAGCCCGACGTCTACCTCATCGAGATCAAGGACGGGAAAGTGATCGTGCCAGCGCTGTGAGCGCCCGCGGACCGGCGCTCTGACGCCGGTCCCTTCACGCGCCCGCCGGCCTCCGGGCCGGGGCGCATCCTCGGAGGCAGCCCGTGAACGAACTGATCCAGCACCTCGTCAACGCGCTCATCCTCGGCGGCACCTACGCGCTGCTGGGGATCGGCCTGACGCTGATCTTCGGGATCATGAACGTGGTGAACTTCACCCACGGCGCGCTCTACACGGTCGGCGCCTACGTCATGTATCTCGCGGTCGCCGCCCTGGGGCTGAACTTCTTCCTGGCGCTGCCGGTGGCGATCCTCGGCGGCCTGCTGCTCGGGGCCGCGATCGAGCTGCTGCTGCTGCGCCCGTTCCGGGGCTCGGACATCGACACCACCATGCTGGTGATGATCGGGGCCGGCATCGTCCTGCAATCCGGCACGCTCTGGACCTTCGGCGGCGTCGCCAAGGCGATCCCGTCGCCCTTCCCCGAGGCGCCGCTCCAGGTCGGCCCGGTCTCGGTGTCGTGGCTGCGGCTGTTCGTGCTCGGCGCGGCGCTGACCCTGATCGCCCTGACCTACGCGCTGATCAACCGGACCAAGCTCGGTCTCGCCATGCGCGCGGCCTTCCAGGATTCCGACACGGCGGCGCTGATGGGCGTCGACGTCCGCCGGATCTACACCGCGACCTTCGCCCTCGGCTCGTCGCTGGCGGCGGCGGCGGGCGCGCTCCTCGGTCCCGTCTACGTGGTGTTCCCGCAGATGGGCGGCCTCGCCGAGCTCAAGGCCTTCGCCATCGTCATCCTGGGCGGGCTCGGCAACGTCACCGGCGCGGCGATCGGCGGCTTCATCCTGGCGCTCGCCGAGGAGCTGGGCGCCGGGTACGTCTCCTCCGGCTACCGGGACGCGATGGGGTTCCTGATCATCATCGCGGTCCTGCTCTACAGGCCCACCGGGCTGTTCGCGAAGGCGGAGCGCATCGGATGAACCGGCTCCTCCCCCTCGCCCTGCTCGCCGGCCTCGTGGCCCTGCCCCTGGGGCTCGGCGCCAGCCCCTACCTCCTCAACGCGCTGGTCGTGACCGGCATCCTGACGATCGGCGCCATGAGCCTGAACCTGCTCCTGGGCTTCACCGGGCAGCTCAGCCTCGGCCACATCGCGTTCTTCGGGATCGGCGCCTATGTCAGCGCGCTGACCAGCCTCGGCTTCGACGTGGATCTGGGCTTCGGGATCCGCGTGGTCCACGAGCCCTGGCCGGCGGTCGTCGGCCTCCTGCTGGCGACGGCGGCGGCGGGCGCTTGCGGCTACCTGATCGGGCGGCTCTCCTTCCGGGTGCGGGGCGCCTACTTCGTGATCGTGACGATCTCGTTCGCCGAGGTCGTGCGACTCGTGGCGCTCAACTGGGTGGAGCTGACCCAGGGGCCGCTGGCGCTGACCAACATCCCGGCCATCACCCTCGGCCTGCCGGGCCTCGGGATGTGGACCCTCAAGACCAAGCTCCAGAACTACTACCTCGTTCTGGCCGTGGGGACGCTCTGCTACGCCGTGATCGCCCGCCTGGTCGGCGGGCGCTTCGGCCGGGCGATGCGGGGCCTCAAGGAGAACGAGCCGCTGGCGCTGTCGGTCGGCATCAACGCCACCCGCACGCTGACGGTGGCGGCCGTCATCTCGGCCGCGATGGCCGGCGCGGCGGGCAGCCTCTACGCCCATTACCTGCGGATCATCGATCCCGACGTGTTCCTGTTCGCCACCACGGTCAGCATGGTCATCATGGTGGTGGCGGGCGGCAAGGGTACCCTGATGGGCCCGGTCGTCGGCGGCCTGATCTTCGGCCTGCTGCCGGTGGCGCTCCGCCCGGTCATGGCGCCGGAGGCGCAGTGGATCGTCTACGGCCTCGTGCTGATCGTGATCCTGTTCGTGATGCCGCGGGGCATCGTCCCGGGCCTGGCGGCGCTGCTCGGCCGCCGGCCGGCCCCGGCCGCCCCCGTCCTCGAGGCCAATCCGGCGGTGCAGCGATGAGCGCGATCCTCTCCGTCGAGCATGTCGGCGTCCGCTTCGGCGGCCTCGTCGCCATCGCGGACCTGCATTTCGACGTCCGGGCCGGCGAGATCGTCAGCCTGATCGGCCCGAACGGGGCCGGCAAGACGACGGCCTTCAACGTGATGACCGGCTTCCTCAAGCCCAGCCAGGGCGATGTCCGCTTCCGCGGCACGTCCCTGAAGGGCCTGCCGCCGCACGCGATCACGCGGCTCGGCCTCGCCCGCACCTTCCAGCGCACCAGCGTCTTCCCGGACGACACGGTGTTCGAGAACGTGATGATCGGCCTGCACCAGATGGGCGCCGCGGCGGGCCGCGCGCCGGTGCTCGACGCGCTCCTCGGCCGCGCGGGGGCCGGCGAGCGGCAGCTGCGCGCCCGCGCCGCGGCGCTCCTCGACTGGGTCGGGCTCGCCGGCCGGGCGCAGGAGAAGGCCGGCGCCCTGGCCTACGGGGAGCAGCGCCTCGTCGGCGTGGCGCTGGCGCTCGCCACTGAGCCCGCCATGCTGCTCCTCGACGAGCCGGTCTCGGGGATGAACGCCTCCGAGACGCGGGTCTTCGTGCGGCTGATCCGGCAGATCCGGGAGCGCGGCGTCACCATCCTGCTCGTCGAGCACGACATGCCGATGGTGATGGAGGTCTCCGACCGCATCGTCGTCCTCAATTACGGCCGCCTGATCGCCGAGGGGCCGCCGGACCGGATCCGCAGCGACCCGGCGGTGATCGAGGCCTATCTCGGCCAGGGCAGCGCCGCCCGGCAGGCCGCCGCCGCTGCCGCGCAGGAGGCGGTCCATGCTTGAGATCCGCGACCTCGTCTGCGGCTACGGGCACGTCACGGCGCTGAAGGGACTCACGATCGACGTGCGCGAGGGCCAGCTCGTCGCCCTCGTCGGCGCGAACGGGGCCGGCAAGTCCACGACGCTGCGGGCGATCTCCGGCCTCGTCCCGCCGCGATCCGGCGCGATCCGGTTCGCCGGCCGGGACATCGCCGGGGCGGAGCCCCGCCGGATCCTGGCCGCGGGCATCGCCCATTGTCCGGAGGGGCGGCGCGTCTTCCCGCAGATGACGGTCGCCGAGAACCTCGCCATGGGCGCCTATCTGCGCCGCGACCGGGCGGCGGTCGCGGCGGACCTGACGCGCATCTACGGGGAGTTCCCGCGCCTCGCGGAACGCCGCGACCAGGCGGCCGGCACGCTCTCGGGCGGCGAGCAGCAGATGCTGGCGATCGGCCGCGCGCTGATGGGGCGCCCGAAGCTCGTACTGTTCGACGAGCCGTCCCTGGGCCTCGCGCCGAACATCGTCGAGCGGATGTTCGCGGTGATCGGGGCGATCCGCGATGCCGGCACGACCGTGCTGCTCGTCGAGCAGAACGCCTTCGCGGCCCTCGAACTCTGCGACTACGCCTACCTGCTCGAGACCGGCCGCATCGTCCTCGAGGGGCGCGGGCAGGACCTCATCGCCGATCCCCACGTCCGGGACGCCTATCTCGGTGGCTGAGGCGGTACCGCCGGGGTGGATCCGCCTCGGCCCGACCGACCTTCTCGGCGATCGGGACCTGCTCCCCGTCACCGCGGGCGGACGCCAGCTGCTCCTCGTGCGGGCCGGCGCGCGGATCGTGGCCGCCGAGCGCGCCTGCCCGCACGAGGGGGCCGACCTGGCCCTCGGCCGCTGCGTAGCGGGCCGGCTGCTCTGCCCCCGCCACCAGGCCTCGTTCGACCTCCGGGACGGCGCCGTCTCGCCGGGCTGGTCCTTCCGTGCCCTGCGCCTGTTCGCGATCGAGGCGGCCCCGGACGGGCTCTGGCTCAGGACCGGATCGGACCTTCTCGCGCCCAACACGGCGCGGTCGGGCTGCACCCGCCGGGCGGGCACGGGAGAGCGGTCGGAAGCGGGACCGGACGGTAGAGCGACCGCGAGCGGCCGACAGATCGGGATCTAGGGCCGCGCGGTCGGGATCGCGGCGCTCACCGCGCGTCTCGCGCGGACGATCGTGCTGCACCCGCTCCTGCTCGGGCGGGGGCGCATCGCGAGGACGGTCGCGGGGGCGCCCTCCCGCTGGGGACGCGGGCCGATCGCCCGTCCGAAGGTGTCGGCCCAGGCCAGCCTCGTCACGTTGTCCAGGCTCGGAGTCGTCGGGGCTTCCTGGCGGGCCGCTCGGCGGCGCTTGCGGGCCGCGGCGCCGATCCACCGCTTGATCAGGGTACCCCTCGCGGCGAATGTCGGATCCGACGCGGTCCAGCCGACGCTTCGTCTATGACGGCGATGAGCCATGGAATCCCCTCAAACCGACTTCGGAGGGCCGCTCGCGCGCGGTCCGTCGGACAGCATCGCACCGCCGCGTGGGTCGCACAGGATCGCGGGCGCGCGCCCAGCATCCGATCCCGTCCGCGTGGCCTTCTGCTGCATCCCCGGGCGCGTGCGATTGAATGTCCCGAACATCAGCTTAGCCGATCGGGATAGCTTCGTGGACCAGTCCACATGGACTGGTCTATGACCCGTGACGGCGCCTGCGCGGTTGCTCTAAACAGGATCCGGCATGGCGCAGGAAGCAATCCTCATCATCGATGACCACGCGCTGTTCCGATCCGGCATCGTCTCGATGCTGTCGACGGCGTTCGACGAGATTCCGGTTCTCGACAGTGCATCGCTGCACGAGGCGCTCGCCATCGTCGCCGTCGTCCCGACGATCGTCCTCCTCGACATCCAGTTGCCGGGCATCAGCGGCCTCGAGGGGATGGGCCTGCTCCAGCAACGCTGGCCGGCCGCCCGGATCGTCGTGGTGTCCGGCCTGGATCTGCCCGACACCGTCAGCACGGCCCTGGCGCATGGCGCCTGCGCGTTCCTGTCCAAGGCCGACCGTCCCGACCGGATGATGACGGTCCTGCGCGAGATGCTCGCGCGGTCGTCCGCGGCCCCGCGCGCGGGCGCCGCCCTCTGCCCGACGCTCACGCCGCGCCAGGCCGAGGTGCTGACCCTGGTCGGGCGCGGCTTGTCCAACAAGATGATCGGACGCAGTCTCGGCCTGTCGGAACACACGATCCGGGGCCACGTGCAGGGGCTGCTGTCGGTGCTGGGGGTGACGCGGCGCGCGGAGGCGGTCTTCAAGGCTCAGCAACTCGGCCTGATCCGATGAGCCCGTCGCAGGAGGACCGGATCGCGGCCGAGCAGCTGCGCCTCGTTCTCGACGGCGTCACGCAGTCGGTCGCCGTCGGTTTCCTCGTCTCGACGCTCATGCTCGCCGTGCTGTGGGAGCTGGTGCCCCACGCCGTCCTGCTCGGCTGGTACGGCGCGTTCCTCGTCGAGCGGTTCGGGGCGGCCGCCTACGCGCGCCGCGTGCGCGAGGCGGTCGGCGAGCCCGATTGCGCCCGCCGGGTGGAGCGCGTCATCTTCGCGAGCAAGATCGTCGAGGGCGCGATCCTCGGATCCCTGATCTGGATCGCGCTCCCGCTGCAGATCCCGGCGGTGAGCATCCTGACCATGTCGCTGCTGGGCGCGACCTGCAGCAACGGCGTCTCGCTCCTGGCGCCGCGGCGGCACCTCTATCTCGCCCTCGTCGTCCCCGTCGCCGTCCTGGCCGCCGGAACCCTCTGGTCGCTCGGCGGCGCGCCCTACAGGGCCCTGGCGGTCTGCTCGATCCTCTTCGTGGTCGGGCAGTACGGTCAGGTCGTGCTCGCCAGCCGCCGCGTGCGGGAATCCATCGAGCTCCGCTTCGAGAACGCGGCCCTCGTCGAGCAGCTGCGCGCGGAGAGCGCCGCGGCGCACCGGGCCCGCCGCGACGCCGAGCACGCCAACACCGCCAAGTCGCAATTCCTGGCGGCGGCCAGCCACGATCTGCGCCAGCCGGTCCACGCCCAGGGCCTGTTCCTCCAGGCGCTGAGCCAGACGGATCTCGCCGCGCCGCAGCGGCGGATCCTCCAGAACGCCCAGACCGCGAACGTCGCGTCGACGGACATGCTCAACACGCTGCTGGACTTCTCGCGCCTGGAAGCCGGGGTCATCACGCCGCGGCGCCGCGCCTTCGAACTCCAGCCGCTCCTCGACAAGATCGAGAACGATCTGGCGCATCTGGCCGACGCCAAGCGCCTGATCTATCGAACCCCCCAGACCGATCTGGCGATCGTCTCGGACGCGGCCCTGCTGGAGCTGGTCCTGCGCAATCTCGTCCTCAACGCCATCCGGTACACCGAGCGCGGCGGCGTCCTCATCGGCTGCCGCCGCCGGGGCGCGGGCGTGTCGATCGAAGTCTACGACACCGGGATCGGCATCCCCGTCGACCAGCGCGAGGACATCTTCCGGGAGTTCTACCAGCTCGGCAATCCCGAGCGCGATCGGCACAAGGGCCTGGGGCTCGGGCTCGCGATCGCGCGCGGGATCGCCGCCTCGCTCGATCATCCGCTCTCCCTCTCGTCGGAGGTCGGGAGCGGCAGCGTCTTCCGCATCCTCGTGCCCAGGAGTCTCGACGCCGTGCTCGACAGCGTGCTCGACACCGTGCACGGCGCCGACCTCGACGCCGCGGGCGAGGCGGACATCTCGGAGAGCGGCGGACTGGCCGGCGCCCGCATCCTGATCGTCGACGACGACGCCATCGTCCGCGACGCGATGGTGGCTCTCCTCTCGGGCTGGGGGTGCCTGTGCTGGGCCTTCGAGGACCCGACCGAAGTCACCCGACTGCCCTGGCAGGGGCCGCCGCCGGATGCGCTGATCTGCGACTATCGCCTGAGACGGGACCAGACCGGCGCGGACGCCATCGCGACGCTGCGGCAGCATTGGGGGCGGCCGGTCCCGGCGATCCTCATCACCGGCGACACCGCGCCCGTCCGCATGCGGGAGGCCTCGGAGAGCGGGATCCCGCTGATCCACAAGCCGGTCCGACCGGACCTTCTCCAGACCGCGCTCGCCGCGCTGATCCCGCCGGGCCGGCCGCCCGTCGGGCCCGTGAGCGCGGAGGCTCGGCGCGGACCGGAGAACACGGGTCTCGTCCGCGCGGCGGGATAGTCGGCGCCTCCCAAGCTCCGCGGGCCTCCGAACGCCCGCCGCGCCATCGTCGCGGCCCACCCGGCGCGGCCGGCGGCGGGTTGGGCCGGATCGGCGTGCACGGGATCGGTGACGCGACGGCGCTGCGCGGCCGCGTCGCCGAACGCAGAGCGTCAGCGGGACGGCTCGGCGGCCGCGTCGGTCCAGCTCGGAAGCGGGAAGGTCCGATCGTAGGCCAGATTGAACACGAAGGCGTAGGCCACGTAGAAGGCCGCGATCGCGAGATCCATGAAGAAGGCCTCAACCAGGCCGATGCCGAGGTACCACGCGATCGGCGGCAGCAGGATCATGAGCAGACCCGCCTCGAACAGCACGGCGTGGAAGACTCGCAGGACGAGGCTCTTGCGCGTGTGCCCGGCGAGCCGCTGCATCGCCCGGTCGAAGCCGAGATTGTAGACGTAGTTCCAGCTCGTCGCGACGAGGGCGCTGCCGACGCCGATCACGCCCATGTCGGCGGCGTGCAGGCCGAAGGCCGCGGTCCCGAGCGGGACGATGAGCAGGAGGCCGATCACCTCGAACAGGATGGCGTGGCGGATACGGTCGCGGGTGCTGCGCATGGTCTCGCTCTGCGGAGGCGGTTTGGTCGGCCGCTCTCTATCTGCGATAACGCCATCCTCAAGTTAGGACGTATCTGAGAATCCGATAGATGGCGGTGTCGCTGGACCAGCTCCAGGCTTTCGTGGCCGCGGCGGAGGCCGGCTCCTTCTCGGGCGCGGCGCGGGCGCTGCGGAAGGCCCAGTCGGCCGTCAGCGCGCAGGTGGCCAACCTCGAGACGGATCTGGGGTTGGCGCTGTTCAGCCGCGCGGGCCGGAACCCGGTGCTGACCCCCGCGGGGGAGCGGCTGCTGCTGGAGGCGCGCGTGGTCCTCGACCGGCGGGAGCACCTGATCGGCGTCGCGAGCAGCCTGGAGCAGAGCGTCGAGAACCGGCTGGTGGTCGCCATCGACGAGCTCTACCCGGAGCACGCCCTCGGCGCCCTCTTCGCCAGCTTCGCCCAGCGCTTCCCCTTCGTGGAACTCGAACTGCTCTTCCCGCTCATGGAGGATGTCAGCCGCATGGTTCAGTCGGGGGCCGCCGACCTGGGTGTGATGTGGCGCCAGGAGGAGCTCCCCACGGAACTCGGGTTCCAGACCATCGGCTGGGTGCCGCTCAAGCTCGTCTGCGGCCGCGATCACCCGCTCGCGAAGGCGCGGGTGGAGTGGGAGGAGCTGAAGCGCCACCGCCAGATCCTCGTGGCCGCCCGCGGCGACGGGGCGGAGAAGCGCCGTCTGCGGGTCGCCGCCGAGGTGTGGTGGGTGGAGAGCCACTGGGTCATTCTGGAGATGGTGAAGCACGGGATCGGCTGGGCCTTCGTCACCGACCACGTCATCGCCGCGTCCCTCACGGCGCCGTACCTCGTGACGCCGGACCTTCAGTTCGACCAGGGCGACTGGCCGATCGCCCTCGAACTGGTCTGGCACAAGCAGCGGCCCTGCGGCCCCGCCGCGACCTGGCTCCGGGAGCGTTTCGCGGCGGAGCGCGTCGGCGGCCTCCCGGTCGAGGGCTGGCCACGCTGAGGAAGGGCCGCCGCGCGGAGCCGCGATCGACGGGCCCGCCGGTGAGCGCGACCCGGCGCGACTCCCGGCGCGGTCGTCCCGACAGGCGGTCTGGACGCGGAAAGACCTCTGTGTTCCTATCCATTCGAATTTCCTATGGTCCGGCCTATGGAGCTCCGGCATCTTCGCTACTTCGCCGCGGTGGCGGAGCATCTCAGCTTCACCGCCGCCGCCCAGAGCCTGGGCGTGTCGCAACCGCCGTTGAGTCAGCAGATCCGCGATCTCGAAGTGGAGATCGGCGTCAACCTGTTCGAGCGCTCGAGCCGGCGCGTCGTCCTGACCGCGGCGGGCGAGGACTTTCTCGGGAACGCGCGGGCGGTTCTCGCGCAGGTCTCCGACGCCGTCGACCGGGCGCGCACGATCGGCACCGGAGCGGCCGGCATCCTCAACATCGGCATGACGAGTTCCGTCCTCGCAGGGCCGGCCGGATGCCTGATCCGGGCCTTCGAGCAGCGCTTCCGGGCGGTGGACGTGCGCATCCACGAGATGGCGCCGACCGACCAGATCGCGGCCCTCAAGGCGAACCGGACGGATCTCAGCTTCCTGCGCAGCCCCCCCGAGGACCCGGATCTCGTCGCCCACATGGCGTGGCCGGAGCGGCTCTGCGTGGCCGTGCCGCGCGAGCACGCCCTCGCCGCCGGTCGGAGCGTCGCGATCGACGTCTTCCGCAGCGAGCCGCTGATCTCGCTCGGCCTCGAGAGCTCGCGCTTCGCCGCGGAAATCTACCATGCCTGCATCCAGAGAGGCTTCACGCCGAGCATCTCGCAGCAGGTCAACGAGGCCTCGTCGCTGATCAACTTGGTCGCGGCCGGCTTCGGTCTCGCCATCATCCCGGAATTCGTCGGTCGTGCGAGACATCCGGACGTCGTCGTCTTGCCGATCAAGCCGTCATTCCTGTCGGCGGACGTCTATGCGCTGCATCATACTCGACGAAATCCGGTCATCGACAATTTCCTCGCGCTGATCCGCGAGGAGGCGCCGGGCTTGATCGCGCGGTTCCAGAAGCGGTGACGCCGTCCGGAGGCCGGATCAGTTGTCCCGCCATCTAAACGTGCAGCCTATCAATCAAGCCGAACAAGATATTGGACCAACGGACGTCGGTGCGTCTATCTCGCGTTGGAACGAGGGATCACGCCATGTTCGACCTCGACCAGGACTATCCCCGCGACATGGTCGGATACGGTCGGCATCGACCGGACCCGGCCTGGCCCGGGGGCAAGCGCGTCGCCGTCCAGTGCGTCATCAACTACGAGGAGGGCGGGGAGAACTGCATCCTCCACGGTGACGCGGCGTCCGAGGCCTTCCTCTCCGAGATCGTCGGGGCCCTGCCCTGGCCGGGGAAGCGCCACGCCAACATGGAGTCGATCTACGAGTACGGTGCCCGCGCCGGCTTCTGGCGCCTCTGGCGGGCGTTCACGCGCCGCAACCTCCCGGTCACGGTCTTCGGCGTCGCCTCGGCGATGCAGCGCAACCCCGAGGCCGTCGCCGCCATGGTCGAGTCCGGCTGGGAGATTGCCAGCCACGGCCTTCGCTGGATCGACTATCGCGACCACAGCCCGGAGGCCGAGCGCGCCGATATCGACGCGGCCGTCGCGCTGCAGACGTCGCTGACGGGCAGCCGGCCCCTCGGCCTCTACCAGGGGCGGACCTCCGCGAACACGCTGGCGATCGGCGCCGCCGAGGGCGGTTTCCTGTACCTCGCCGATTCCTACGCCGACGACCTGCCCTACTGGCTGCGGATCGGGGGGCGTCAGCAGCTCGTCGTTCCCTACACCCTCGACGCCAACGATATGCGGTTCGCGACCGCCCAGGGTTTTAACAACGGCGACCAGTTCTTCGGCTACCTCAAGGACACGTTCGACGTCCTGTACCGCGAGGGCGAGGCGGGCCGGGGCGGCATCATGTCGGTGGGGCTCCACTGCCGCCTGGTCGGGCGTCCGGGGCGGATGGCCGCGCTGGAGCGATTCCTCGACTACGTGGGCGATCACCCGGACGCATGGGTGACCACCCGGCTGGACATCGCCCGCCACTGGATCGCGGCCCACCCGCCGCGCGGCGGCTACCGGCCGACCCGCATGGGCCGCGCCCTGTTCGGCGAGGTCTTCGGCCCGGTCTGCGCCGGCCTGTCCGGCGCGTCGCCCGCGGCCGGCGCGGCGATGGCGGAGCGGGTCCGCGCGGGCGGACTCACCGCGGAGGCGGACGACCCGTCCGTTCTGGCCCGGCTCCTCGCGGAGGCCGCGGGTGTCCCGGCCGACGCGCGCGGCCTCCGGAGCCGACTCGAGGCGCTCACCGGAGGATAGAGCCGACGCCTCGACCGGGTCGTGAATGCCCCAACGCGGTCGTTATCTGTATTCGGTTCGGGTTTACAAGGATCAGGAGACGGAGAGACGCAGGTCTTGCTTGACGGGCCGCAAAGGGCCGTCAGGGTCACGGGAAAAGCCCGGCAACAGGGCTGCGCCAGTCAGGGAGAAACGCCATGTACGCACAGGTCGAGGCCGCCGGCATCAGCACCGCCGTGTCGGATGAACGGGACGCCGTCGTCATCAAGCCGAGCTACGATCCGGATCTCGTGAACAAGGATCTGGCGCCGCTGCGCAAGCAGACCTGGGGCACCTACAACATCTTCGCCTTCTGGATGTCTGACGTTCACAGCGTCGGCGGATACGTGACCGCCGGCTCCCTGTTCTCGCTGGGACTCGTGAGCTGGCAGGTGCTGATCGCCCTGCTGGTCGGCATCGTCATCGTCCAGGTCTTCTGCAACCTCGTCGCCAAACCCAGCCAGCGGACCGGCACGCCCTATCCGGTGATCTGCCGCGCCTCCTTCGGCGTGAAGGGCGCCAACATCCCGGCGATCATCCGCGGGCTGATCGCGGTGGCGTGGTACGGCATCCAGACCTACCTCGCCTCGGCGGCGCTGACCGTGGTGGCGCTGCGCTTCTTCCCCGAACTCGCCGTCTACGCCGACCTCAAGCAGCACGGCTTCGCCGGCCTGTCGAGCCTGGGCTGGGCCGCCTTCATGACCCTCTGGGTCCTGCAGGCTCTGGTCTTCTGGCGCGGCATGGAGGCGATCCGCGTGTTCATCGACTGGGCGGGACCGGCGGTCTACGTGGTGATGATCGCGCTCGCCGCGTACCTCGTCGCCAAGGCCGGGCTCGGCGAGATCGGGCTGACCCTGGGCACCGTGAAGTACACCGGCTGGGACGCCCTACCGGTGATGATCAACGCCGTCGCCCTCGTGGTCTCCTACTTCTCCGGGCCGATGCTGAACTTCGGCGACTTCTCGCGCTACGGCGAGAGCTTCGAGGCGGTGAAGAGGGGTAACTTCTGGGGCCTCCCGGTGAACTTCCTCGGATTCTCGCTCCTGACGGTCGTCACCGCCTCGGCGACGGTGCCGGTCTTCGGTCACCTGATCACCGACCCGGTGGAGACGGTGAGCCGCATCGACAGCACCTTCGCGGTCGTGCTCGGCGCCTTCACCTTCATGACGGCGACCATCGGGATCAACATCGTCGCGAACTTCGTCTCGCCCGCGTTCGACTTCTCGAACGTGTCGCCGCGGCGGATCTCGTGGCGGATGGGCGGGATGATCGCGGCCGTCGGCTCGATCTTCATCACGCCCTGGAACCTCTACAACAATCCCGCCGTGATCCACTACACGCTCGACGTCCTCGGCGCTTTCATCGGCCCGCTGTTCGGGATCCTGATCGCCGATTTCTACGTCGTGAAGAAGGAGAAGGTCGTCCTCGACGACCTCTACACGATGAGCCCCGCCGGGACGTACTGGTACACGGACGGGTACAACCGCGCCGCCGTGGCCGCCCTGATCCCCTCGGCCCTGATCCCCGCGCTCTGCGTGATCCTGCCGGGCCTGGAGAGCGTGGCGAACTTCACGTGGTTCATCGGCTGCGCCCTGGGCTTCGCGATCTACACGGCCCTCATGCGCCGCCGCCCCGCCGGCGCGGTCCGTCCGGCCTGAACCGGACCGATCGGGCCCGGCCCCGGTCCGTATCGGAGACACGAACCCGCCCGGCGGCGCGGACCGACCCGCGCCGCGCGGCCCTGCCCGATCTCACCACCTCAGGCCGGCTTCGTGCCGGCCGTCGCCCGGCCGTCCGGCCGGCTCCCGCCAAGCGAGGGCGCCATGCGGATCCTTCTGCTCAATCCGAACACCAGCACCTCTGTGACCGAGCTCCTGGCCGCGCAGGTCGGGACGATGTCGGGTGCGGCGGCGACCTTCATCCCGGCCACGGCGCGTTTCGGCGCCGCCTACATCGCCAGCCGGGCGGCCCTGGCCATCGCCGGCCACGCGGCCCTCGACGCCTTCGCGGAGCACGGCCAAGGCTGCGACGCGGTCTTCCTCGCCTGCTTCGGCGATCCCGGCCTGCTCGCCCTGCGCGAGGTCTCGCCGGTCCCGGTGGTGGGGATGCTCGAAGCGTCGTGTCGCGAGGCCCAGCGGACCGCCGCGCGCTACGCCATCGTGACCGGCGGGGCCCTGTGGAAGCCGATGCTCCACGAGATCGTCGCCGGCCTCGGCGTCGGTGACGGCCTCGTGGGCATCCGGACGATCGCGCGCACCGGCGGCGAGATCGCGAAGGACCCGGAAGCCGCGCTGTCCGATCTCGCGGCCGCCTGCCGGGCCTGCGCCGCCGAGGATCGCGCCGAGGCGGTGATCCTCGGCGGCGCCGCCCTGGTCGGCCTCGCCGCCCGCGTGCAGCCGCACGTGCTGGTCCCGGTCCTCTGCTCGGTCGCGTCGGGGGTGACGGCGGTCCTGGCCGCCGCGGCCGCGCCCTACCGGCGACCGCCCGTCATCGCCGCCGACACCGTCGGTCTCGGCACCGCCCTCGGGACGCTGCTCGCGCCGCGCCAAGCCGTCGGCCAAGCCGCCGGTTGAGGCAGGGCGGAGGCCGCCGGCGCGAGACTGGCAGCCGTCCTGCATCGCTCGGGATCCTTCGCCGTTCCAGACGGAACAAGCCACGTGGGGACAGCCATGACGATCCAGGCGCAACCCGCGACCGACGGGCCGGTCATCGCCGCAACCGCGCGTCTGGACGACACCTACCGGCGGATCACGTGGCGGCTGCTGCCGTTCCTGATGGTCCTCTGGATCCTGTCCTGGATCGACCGGGTCAATATCGGCTTCGCCAAGCTGCAGATGCTGGCCGAGCTCCGGTTCAGCGAGACCGTCTACGGCATCGGCGCCGGGATCTTCTTCATCGGCTACTTCCTCTGCGAGGTGCCGAGCAACCTGCTGCTGGAGCATATCGGCGCCCGCAAGACGATCGCGCGGATCACGCTGCTGTGGGGGATCTGCTGCGTGGCGATGATGTTCGTGACCACGCCGGCATTCTTCTACATCCTGCGCTTCCTGCTCGGGGTCTTCGAGGCCGGATTCTATCCCGGCGTCATCCTGTACCTGACCTACTGGTATCCCAGCGAGCGCCGGGCCAAGGTGTTCGGGCTGTTCATGTCGGCCTCCGCGCTGGCCGGCGTCATCGGGGGGCCGCTCGCGGGCGCGATCATGTCGGGGATGCACGGCGTCAACGGCTGGTCCGGCTGGCAGTGGGTGTTCCTGCTTGAGGGCATCCCCTCGATCCTGGCCGGCATCGTCACGCTGTTCTACCTGACCGACCGACCCGCCAAGGCCGGCTGGCTGACGCCGGAGCAGAAGGCGCTGGTCGAGGCCGACCTCGCGCGCGACGCCGCGGCCCTGGGCCACCGCGAGCACCGGATCCTCGCCTCGCTGAAGGACGCGCGCGTCTGGCAATGCATCGCGATCTTCTTCTGCATCGTCACGGCGAACTCGGCCCTGACCTTCTTCGGGCCGAGCGTGGTGCGCGATGCCGGCTTCACCGACCCGCTCGCGGTCGGCTGGATCATGTCGGCGGCCTATCTCTGCGGCGGCGCCGGGATGATCCTCAACGGCCGCCACTCGGATCGGACCGGCGAGGCGCGGCTGCATTGCGGGGTCCCGGCCCTCGTCGGGGCGTTGGCCATCGCGCTCACGGGGGTCTTCATCGCGAACGCCCCGATCCTCGCGCTGCTCATGCTCGGGGTGGCGGTCGTCGGCACGATGAGCGCGATCCCGGTCTTCTGGCAGATCCCCGGCCGCTTCCTCGCGGGGTCGGCGGCGGCGGCCGGCATCGCGCTCATCAATTCGGTGGCCAACCTCGCGGGCTTCGGAGCGCCGGCGGTGATGGGTTACCTGCGCGAGCAGACCGGCTCGGTCGCGACCGGACTGTGGCTGGTCGCGGCCGTCGAGGCCGCGGCGCTCGTCCTGATCCTGGCCTTCGTCCCGCCGGCGACGCCGGAGATGGGGCGGCGCGCCCGGGCTCGCGCGGCGCACGAGCCGGCATGAACCGATGCAAGAGAGGGAGGCCGTCTTGAGACACGTACTTGACCGACAGGCTCTGACGCGGCGCGGCCTCGTGGCGACGGGGCTCGGCGCCGCGGCCGCGATCTCCGCGGGTCCGGCGCTGGCCCAGGGCACGCCCGCACCGGCGGCTCCGGCCAGCCCTCCGGCCAACTCTTCCGCCAAGCCCGGCACGCTGAGCGCCGCACCCGTCTCGCAGGCCGGCCTCTCGCCGCGGCTGACCCTGCACGCCATCGACAATTTCCACGGCACGCCCGGTGCCGGCATGGTCTGCGACCTCGCGCTGCACGACGGCGACGGTTACCGGCTGATCAAGACGGTCACCACCGCGCCGAACGGTCGGACCGCCGAGCCGCTCCTGGTCGACGAGGCCTTCAAGCCGGGCCGCTACGAGCTGGTGATGCACGTCGAGGCGTATTTCGCGGGTCTCGGCGTGAAGCTCCCGACCCCGAACTTCCTCGGCCTCGTGCCGATCCGCTTCCGGATCCGCGACGCGAGCCAGCGCTACCACCTGCCGGTGCTGTTCACGCCCTGGGGCTACTCCTACTACCGCGGCAGCTGACCCGTCCGAACCCCGACGCGACAAGGAGACCCGGCATGGCGGGCATCACCACACACGTCCTCGACACCGATCGCGGCCGCCCCGTCGCGGGCGTCCGCATCGACTTCTCGGTCCTGGAGAACGGCCAGTGGCGCCTCGTGAAGAGCGTCGTCACCAACGCCGACGGCCGCACCGACGCGCCGATCCTCCCGGCCGACAAGGCCGAGACCGGCCAGTATCAGCTGGAATTCTTCGTCGACGCGTATTTCCAGACCCGCGCCGGCACGGCGGAGGCCGACATCTTCATCGACAACCCGGTCGTGCGGTTCGCCGTCTTCGACGCCAAGCAGCATTACCACGTGCCGATGCTGTGCGCCCCGTCGAGCTTCACCACCTACCGCGGAAGCTGAGCGGCATGATCGACCTCGACCGCCTCAACGCCCTCGATCGCGACGCCTTCGTCGAGCATCTCGGCGGCGTCTTCGAGCACGCGCCCTGGGTCGCTCGGGCCGCCCACGACGCGGCGCCCTTCGCCAGCCTCGCCGCACTCCACGGGGCGATGATGGCGGCCGTGCGCGCGGCGCCGCCGGAGGTGCGCCTGGCCTTCCTCAACGGCCATCCCGAACTCGCCGGCCCGGAGGCCCGGGCGCGGGCGATGACCGCCGAGTCCGCGCAGGAGCAGGGCAGCGCCGGCCTCGACCGGCTGACGGAGGCGGACGCGGCGGCCTTCGACCGGCTGAACGCCGCCTACCGGCACCGGTTCGGCTTCCCGTTCATCGTCGCCGTGCGCGGCCGCGACCTGCGCGAGATCCGCGTGCTGTTCGAGGAACGCCTCGCGCGCCCGGTCGCGGACGAGGAAGCGACGGCCCTGGAGGAGATCGGCGCGATCACCCGGATGCGGCTCGACCGGCTGGTGCGGCCGGCCTAGGGCGACGCCCCGCGGCGATTTCGGTCTTGGCCGGCCGGTCGGCAGCGTCCATGCTGGGCGCGGTCTTGACCGCAATCCCGGTTCGGGGGCTGCATGAAGCGACTGGACGTGGCCGTCATCGGCGGTTCGATTGCCGGACTGACCGCGGCGTGCCTGCTCGCGCGGAGCGGTCACGCCGTCGCGGTGTTCGAGCGGTCGGCGGGCGCGCTCACGGGCCGCGGCGCGGGGATCGTCACGCATCCGGGCCTCCGGGCGGTGCTGGCGCGCTGCGGTGCGCCGGCCGGCGCGCGCGATCTCGGCGTCACGGTCGAGGGCCGCCGGGTCCTCGACCGCGGCGGGACCGTGATCGCCGAACAGAGCCTGCCGCAGGTGCTCGCGAGCTGGGGGCGGCTCTACGGCCTGCTCCTGGACGCCGTGCCCGCCGACGGCGTCCGCTTCGGCGCGGCGCTCGCCGCGGTCGAACACGACGGCGAGCGCGTCGTCGCGCTGTTCGAGGACGGCCGCCGCATCACGGCGGATCTCCTCGTCGGCGCCGACGGGCAGTTCTCCACCGTGCGGGCCCGGTACCTGAGCGCCGTCGCGCCGCGTTACGCGGGCTACGTGGCGTGGCGCGCGGTCGTCGACGCGGCGGCCCTCTCGCCGGCGACCCGCGAGGCGATCGCCGGCCATTTCGCGTTCTGCCTGCCGCCGGGCGAGCAGATCCTCGGCTATCCCGTCCCCGGGCGCGCGGACGGGACCGCGCGCTCCTTCAACGCGGTCTGGTACAGGCCGACCGAGGAGGCCGCGCTCGCCGCGCTGCTGACCGATGCCGGCGGCGTCCGCCACGCCCTCTCCATCCCGCCGGGTCGGATCAAGGCCGCGGTGCTGGCGGCGATGCGCGCCGACGCCGAGCGGATCCTCGCGCCGCCGTTCGCCGAGGTCATGCTGCGCGCCGATCAGCCGTTCCTGCAGGCGATCCTGGACATCGAGGTGCCGACCATGATCCCGGCGCGCGGTATCGCCCTGATCGGCGACGCCGCCTTCGTGGCCCGGCCCCATGTCGGGATGGGCGTGACCAAGGCCATGGAGGACGCCGGCGCCCTGGCGGAGGCGCTGGACGCGGCCGGCGGCGCCGTGGACGCCGCGCTGACGGCCTTCGACGCGCGCCGGCGGTCCTACGGCGCGGCGGTCGTGGCGCGGGGACGGGATCTCGGCGCGTACCTGCAGGCGCAGCAGCGCGGCGCGGCCGAGCGGGCGGCGGCGGAGCGGTTCCGCAGCCCCGAGGCGGTCATGGCCGGGACGGCGGTCCCGCCGGAGGTCCGCCTCCGTTAAGCCGCGCGGCAGGTCGCCTCGGCGCGCACGGCGGCCGGGAGGGCGAGGGGCGGATTCGCGCTGTCCAGAAACTCGACGGTGGTGAAGATCAGCTCCGTGTCGCCGATATTGGCGAGGTCGTGGGTCATCGACTCGCCCGGCCCGAACGACAGGTGCTGGATGTCGCCCGCGCGGTAATCGACCTCCGCGACCCGCCCGTCGCCGTAGTGCGAGCGGGCGCGCCCTGCCGTCACAGCGGTCCAGAAATAGTCGAGCACGTGCGTGTGGAAGCCGATCCGCGCGCCGGGCGCCAGGACGATGGTCCAGACCCGGCAGCGCGCGTCCTCCGAGAGCAGCCGGGTGCCGACGCAGCCGTTGTCCCGCGCCGCCGCGAAGTCCTGAGCCAAGTCGGGCGGCAGCGCCGCCGAGGCCGGTTCCGTTCCCTTGGTCATGGCGCTCCTCCGGCCCGTGAGGCTAACGCAGTTCCCGCGAAAGTCATCGCCGCGGCGGCACCTCTCGGTGACACGTCTCGGTGACACGTCCGCGGCCGAGGTGGCGCGTCCCGCGATCTGGCCATCCCGGCACGGCCTCTAGATCGCGTCGGCCGGTCGCGCGGCCGTCACCACCCGGCGGTGGGTGGCGAGAAGCCCCGGTAGGGCCGCGTCGAGCATCGCGGCCCGGACCGCGTCGCGGTCCGCCGTGCCGTCGATGCCGTAGACCCGCGAGCGCAAGCCGACATAGACCAGGGCGCCGTGGATGCCGAACAGGAGCTCGAACTCGTCGTCGGCGAGCGGCTGCGCCTGCGGGTCCGGCAGGTTCGATTCCGCGCGCATCCCGGCGAGCAGCGGCGCGAAGATGCGCGCGCGGACCATGCCGAGGTAGCGGCTCGGCAGATCGAACCCCTTGAGGCCCGCCGAGACGAAGATCCGCAGCCACGCGTAGTCGTCGATCCGGCGCTGGTAGTCGATCTCGAAGCGCCGGAAGCGCTCGAGGACGGGGAGCGCGGGGTCGCGCACCGTCGCCTCCCAGGCGGGATCCCAGCGCTTGAGGTAGACCTCCGCGTAGATGCGCTCGATCAGCGCGGCCTTGGTCGGGAAGTAGCGGAACAGCAGCGGCTGCGTGATGCCCAGCCGGCGCGCGAGCTCCCGGGTGTGCCCGTCGAGGCCGACCTCGGCGAAGTAGGCGACCGCCCCCTCGACGATCTGGCGCTCGCGGGCCTCGGGCGCCAGCCGTCGGCCGGTCGGCACGCGACCGTCACTGCCCGCCGGCCTGCTTGACGCCATCTCGGTTTCGCCTTCTATTGAGCGAACGATAAATAGAGGCTTCCAGCCTGTCCCATCGGGGCGGTCATGGGCAAGCCCGTCGGGAGGAGACCAGGGCTTGAAGGCGCCCGACTTCGCCTACGCGCGTCCAGCCTCGCTCGAGGCGGCGCTCGCCCTGCTCGCCGAGCACGGGGACGATGCCGTTCCCCTCGCGGGCGGCCAGAGCCTCGTCACGGCCCTCAACATGCGCCTCTCGGCGCCCGGGCTGCTGGTCGACCTCAACGCGATCCCCGAACTCACCGGCGTCTCGGAGGCCGACGGCGTTGTGCGGATCGGTGCCATGACGCGCCACCGCGACGTCGGGACCGCGGCGATCGTGCGCGATCGCCTGCCGCTGCTCGCCGCCGCCCTGCCGCACATCGCCCATCCGGCGATCCGCAATCGCGGCACGATCGGCGGCTCAGTGGCGCTGGCCGACCCGGCCACCGAGTGGCCCGCCTGCTGCCTCGCCGCCGGCGCCACGATCGTGGTGCGCGGCCCCGCGGCCGAGCGGCGCGTCCCGGCCGACGCGTTCTTCCGCGGCCTCTACACGACGGCCCTGGAGCCCGGCGAGATCGTCACGGCGATCGAGTTTCCCGTGCCGGGAGCCGACGCGGTCTGCGGGTTCGAGGAGTTGTCGCGCCGCCACGGCGACTACGCCCTCGTCGGCCTCGCGGCGACCGGGCGCCGGGCCGCGGGCGGCCTGTCGGACCTGCGCCTCGCCTTCTTCGGCGTGGCCGATCGGCCGGTCCTGGCGCGGACCGCCGCGGCGGCCCTGGAGGCCGGCGACCTCGCGGGTGCCCAGGCGGCGCTCGCCGGTGAGCTCGACCCGCCGGACGACCCGACGACCAAGGCCGCGACGCGGCTTCACCTCGCCCGCGTGATCCTCGGCCGCGTTGCGGCAGGGATGCGCGGCGGCGGAGCGCAGGAGGGAGACCCCGATGGCGTCTGAGAGCCCGGACCGCGCCCGCGCGGTCGCCTTCACGCTGAACGGCGAGGCCGTGCGGGCCCATGTCCCGGCCCGGATGCATCTCGGCGATCTGCTGCGCCAGTCCTTCGGCCTCACCGGCGTGCATCTCGGCTGCGAGCACGGCGTCTGCGGCGCCTGCACGATCCTGGTGGACGGCCGGGCGGTGCGGTCCTGCCTGATGCTCGGCGTCCAGGCCGACGGCGCCACCGTCGAGACCGTGGAGGGCCTGACCGAGAGCGGGCGCATCCGCGACCTGCAGGACGCCTTCCACGCCCGCAACGCCCTGCAATGCGGCTACTGTACCCCCGGCATGCTGGTGACGGCCGCCGAGCTCCTGGACGACGCGGACGCGGCGGCGTCGCGCGCGGCGATCCGCGCGGCGATCGCGGGCAATTACTGCCGCTGCACCGGCTACCACGCCATCGTCGACGCGATCGCGGCGACCGCCGAGGCGCGCCGGCAGGGTCGCCAGAATGCAGGCCGGGAGGCCGCCGAATGAGCGCGGATCCGGGCGGCCTCACCTTCCTCGATCGGCCGAACAGCTATATCGGCCGCTCGGTCCCGCGGCCGAACGCCCGGCGCCTCCTCGAGGGCCGGGGCGTCTACGTGGACGACGTGGCCGTCGCCCGCCTCGGCCACGTGGCCTTCCTGCGCAGCCCCCACGCCCACGCCCGCATCGTCGCGCTGGAGACCGCGGACGCCGCGGCGATGCCCGGCGTGATCGCGGTGGTGACCGGCGCCGAGCTGGCGGAGGTGTGCGCGCCCTGGGTCGGCGTGCTCGGCCACTTCAAGGGTCTGCGCTCGGCGCCCCAGCACGCGCTGGCGATCGACCGGGTGACCTGGGTCGGCGAGCCGTTCTGCGCCGTGGTCGCGCGCGGCCGGGCCGAGGCCGAGGACGCGCTGGCCGCCATCATGGTCGAGTTCGACCCGCTCCCCGCCGTCGTCGACATGGAGGCGGCGCTCGATCCCGCGACGCCGGCGATCCACGCCGAACTCGGCGACAACCTCGCCTTCGAGCGCGTCCTCGACGTCGGCGACGTCGACGCGGCCTTCCGCGACGCCGCCGTCGTGGTCGAGGAGACCTTCCAGTTCGGCCGGCACACGGGCGTATGCCTGGAGCCGCGGGCGATCCTCGCGGACTGGGCGGCGGCGGACGGGATGCTCACCGTCCACCATTCCTTCCAGGCGCCGCACATGATGCAGGACATCCTGTGCAAGCACCTCGCTCTGCCCGAAGGGGCGGTGCGGGTGATCTGCAAGGATGTCGGCGGCTCCTTCGGGATCAAGGTCCACATCTACCCCGACGAGATGGCGACCTGCGCGCTGGCGCTGATGCTGAAGCGCCCGGTCAAGTTCGTCGCCGACCGGCTGGAGAGTTTCCAGAGCGACATCCACGCCCGCGACCACCGGGTCACCGCCCGGATGGCCTTCTCGGCCGAGGGCGACATCCTCGCCCTCGACATGGACGACCTCACGGGCATCGGGCCCTACTCGGTCTACCCGCGCACCAGCGCGGTCGAGGCCAACCAGGTCGTCAACCTGACCGGCGGTCCCTACCGGCACCGGCATTACCGGGCCCGGGCCCGGGTCGTGCTGCAGAACAAGGCGCCGACCTGCCAGTACCGGGCGGTGGGCCACCCGATCGCCACGATGGTCGCCGAGGGGCTCGTCGACCTGGGCGCCGCCCGGCTCGGGCTCGATCCCCTGGCCGTGCGCGAGCGGAACGTCATCCCCGACGACGCCTATCCCTGCGCGGGCGTCTCGGGGATCAAGCTGGAGAAGCTGTCCCACCAGGCGGCGCTCGCCAAGCTCAAGGCGATGATGGACTACGATGCCCTGCGGGCCGAGCAGGCGCGCCTGCGCGCGCGGGGGATCCACCGCGGCATCGGGCTCGCGGCCTTCATCGAGATCACCAACCCGTCGGCGGCCTTCTACGGGGTCGGCGGCGCGCGCATCTCCTCCCAGGACGGCTGCACGATCCGGCTCGATCCCCAGGGCGGTGTCGTCGCGGCGGTCAGCGTCACCGAGCAGGGCCAGGGCACCGAGGGCATCATCGCGCAGATCGTGGCGACCGCCACCGGCGTGCCGATGGACAAGGTCCGGGTGATCTCGGGCGACACGCAGGCGACCCCCTACGGCGGCGGGACCTGGGCCTCGCGCGGGGCCGGCATCGGCGGCGAGGCGGCGTGGCAGGCCGGCAAGGCGCTGCGCGGCAACGTCCTGGCGGTGGCGGGCGCGATCCTGCAGGCCGATCCCGGGAGCCTCGACGTGCGCGACGGCGCCGTGGTGGACGCGGCCACCGGGACCGAGCGCATGCCGCTCGCGGAGCTCGGCCGCATCGTCTACTTCCGCCCCGACACGCTGCCGCCGGGCGTGCAGCCGGAGTTCGTGGCGACCCGCCACTACGTGCCGAAGGATTACCCCTTCGCCTTCACCAACGGCGTGCAGGCCTCCTACGTCGAGGTCGACACCGAGACGGGCTTCGTGCGGCTGCTGAAGCACTGGTGCGTCGAGGATTGCGGCACCGTGCTGAATCCGCTCCTCGTCGACGAGCAGATCCGCGGCGGCATCGTCCAGGGGATCGGCGGCGCCCTGTTCGAGCACTGCCTCTACGACAGCGAGGGCCAGCTCCTGAACGGGTCGATGGCCGACTACCTCGTGCCGATGGCCGGCGAGATGCCCGACATCGCGGTCGCTCACGTGGTCTCGGCCACCGCGTCGTCCGAGATCGGCGCCAAGGGCGCGGGCGAGGCCGGCACCGCCGGCGCGCCGGCCGCGGTCGTCAACGCCATCAACGACGCGCTCGCGCCGCTGAACGCCCGGGTCGCGCGCCAGCCGGTGACGCCCGAGGTCGTGCTGGAGGCGCTGGGACTGATCTGAACGGATATCGGGAACCGGTCCGCACGAACGAGACCGGTCCCGACGGGGAAACGCCGACGGAGGGACGAAGGGATGGGAACGGGCTTCGACAGGCGCCGGATGCTCCAGGGCGGCGCCGCCGCATCCGCGCTGGCGCTCGCCGCCCCGGCGCTCCTGCGCGCCGCGGCCGCGCAGGACGGTCCGATCCGCATCGGCTTCCCGGTACCGCTCACCGGCGCCTTCGGGGCCGAGGCGAACGATCAGGTCCGCGCCGCCCAGCTCGCCGTCAAGGAGTTCAACGAGTCCGGCGGCTTCCAGGGCCGCAACGCCGAGCTCCTGGTGCGCGACGACAAGCTCAATCCCGGCGAGGCCGCGACCCGGACCCTCGAGCTGATCGAGAAGGACAAAGTCAATGTCCTGGTCGGCGGCCTGTCGGCGGCGGTGACGCTCTCGATCAACAACGTCGCCCGCGAGCGGGGCGTGATCTACAACTCGATCAGCCAGTCCGACGCGATCAACGAGGCCAAGGATTTCGGCCGCACGACCTTCCACGAGGCCCTGAACCCGCACATGACCGCGGGTGCGGTCGGCCGCTACGTCTTCCCGAAATCGGGCAAGCGGGTCGCCTTCCTCAGCGCCGACTACGCCTACGGCCACGAGATGATGCGCGGGTTCAAGCGCGCCGGCGAGGCCTTCGGCATCGAGGTCGTCGCCGACATCCGCCACCCGATCGGCGCCTCCGACTACTCGGCCTTCCTGCCCCGCATCGCGGCGCTCAAGCCCGACGTGCTCTGCCTGTGCAATTTCGGCCGGGACCAGGTGGTCTCGATCCAGCAGGCCACCGAGTTCGGCCTGAAGCGCAGGACCAAGCTCGTCGCGCCGGTGCTCCTGTTCACCGCGCGCAAGGCCGGCGGCGACGCCTTCGACGGCGTGATCGGCGGCACCTCCTACTACTGGCGCCTGGAGGACAGCGTGCCCTCCGCCAAGGCGTTCAACGACCGGTTCCGGGCCGCCTACAACGGCGCCGTGCCCTCCGATTACGGGGCGCTGGGCTATGCCGGCGTCCGCTCGGTCCTGGAGGGGGTGAAGGCCGCCGGGTCGGTCGAGACCGACAAGGTCGTGGCCGCCATGGAGGCCCTGAAAGCCGATTTCTACAAGGGGCCCCAGAGCTTCCGGAAATGCGACCACCAGTCGGTGCAGTCGGTCCTGATCGTCGAGGCGAAGTCGAAGGACATGAAGACCCCGGACGACGTCTTCACGATCCTCGGCACGGAGGGGCCGGACGAGCGCTTCCTGCGCGGCTGCGACGAACTCGGCCACAAGGCGTGAGGCGCTCCGTGCGAACCCGCGGGAGGGCGCGGCCTTGAGCGACATCGCGATCGGCGGCTTCCCCCTCGATCTCCTCGCGCTCCAGCTCGTGACCGGCATCGCGCTCGGGGCGATCTACGTGCTCGTCGGCATCGGCCTGTCGCTGATCTTCGGGCTGATGAACGTGGTCAACTTCGCCCACGGCGCCTTCTTCATGGTCGGCGCCTATGTCGGGGTCTTCCTCTACGGCTACACCGGCAGCTTCTGGCTCAGCCTCGTCGCGGCGCCGCTGGCGATGGGGCTCCTCGGGCTCGCCGTGGAGCGCGTGCTCGTGCGCCCCCTCTACGGGCGCGGCATCGACGACCCGCTGCTCCTCACCTTCGGCCTGTCCTACGTCATGGTCGAGAGCGTGCGCATCGCCTTCGGGCTGACCGGGCTGCCCTTCGCGGCGCCGCCCGAGCTGCGCGGCGCCGTCGATCTCGGCATCGGCTACTTCCCGCTCTACCGCCTGTTCCTGATCGGCTTCGCGCTGGCGGTGGTGGGCGCCCTGTGGCTGTTCATCGAGCGCACGCCCTTCGGCCTCGTGATCCGCGCGGGCGCCCGCGACCCGCAGATCGTGCAGGTGCTCGGCATCGAGATCGCCAAGGTCTGGCTCGCGGTCTTCGCCCTGGGCTGCGCGCTCGCCGGGCTCGCCGGCATCCTCGCCGCGCCCCTCCAGGGCGTCACGCCCGAGATGGGGATCCCGGTTCTGGCCGAAGCCTTCGTGGTCACGGTGGTCGGCGGCATGGGCTCGCTGGCCGGCGCCGTGCTCGCCGGGCTGATCGTCGGCGTCGTGGTGGCGATGACGTCGCTCGTCGCCCCCGACATGACCAAGATGGCGATCTTCGCCCTCATGGCCCTGGTGCTGCTCGTGCGCCCCCGCGGCCTCCTCGGGCGGGCCGGAGCCCTCGGATGAGCGCCCGCGCCCCTGCCCCCGCCGTCACGAAGGCCGGAGCCCGGCCGACGGCCCGGCCGGGCTCCGGCCGGACCGGCCGACGGCTCGCGTGGTGCGGCCGGCACCGCGTCGCCCTGACGCTCGCCTTCCTCGTCGTGTTCCCCTGGATCGCGCCCTATCAGGCGCTCGCCGTGAACATCCTGGTGCTCGGCCTCTACGCCCTCGGGTTCAACCTGCTGTTCGGCTATACCGGGCTCCTGTCCTTCGGCCACGCCGCCTTCCTGGGCGGCGGCGCCTACGGCTGCGGCATCGCCATCGTCCGGTACGGGCTGCACCCGGTCCTGGGCCTCGCCGCCGGCACGCTGCTCGCCACCGGGATCGCCGCCGCCATGGGCGTGCTCGCGATCCGCACCCGCGGCATCTACTTCGCGATGACGACGCTGGCGCTGTCGATGTGCGTCTACTACGCCTTCTACCAGGCGGAAGCCTTCACCGGCGGCGAGAACGGCCTGCGCGGTATCAACGTGCCGGCGCTGGCCCTCCCGGGCTTCAGCCTCAATCTCCTCGACCCGGTGGTGAAGTACTACGCCGCGCTGGCGGTGGTCGGGGTCGCGGTCTGGCTGTTCTCGCGCCTCCTGTCCTCGCCGTTCGGGGCCGCCCTCGAGGCGATCCGCGAGAACGAGGGCCGGGCGCAGGCCTGCGGCTACGACGTGCGCCGCATGAAGCTCGTGGCCTTCGTGATCTCCGGGGCCCTGTGCGGTCTCGCGGGCGGTCTTCAGGCGATCCACCTCTCGATCGTACCGATCGAGACGATGCACTATTCGACCTCCGGGCAGGCGGTGATGATGGCGCTGCTCGGCGGCATGGGGACCTTCTTCGGTCCGTTCGTGGGGGCCGCGACCTACGCGCTCCTGCAGGACGGGCTCGCCACGGTCACGAGCCACTGGCAGCTCTTCGTCGGCGCCATCTTCATCGCCTTCGTGCTGTTCCTGCCGCTCGGTATCTGGGGCGAGGTGCTGGCGCGCCTGAGGAGGGCCGGATGGTGAGCGCTGCCCCGGCCGTCGCGGCGCCCAGTGCGGCGCCGCCGATCCTCGCCGCGGAGAGGCTCGGCAAACGGTTCGGGCATTTCCGTGCCCTGTCCGACGTGACCGTCGCGTTCCCGGAGGGTGGCATCACGGCGATCATCGGGCCGAACGGTGCGGGCAAGTCGACCTTCTTCAACCTGATCTCCGGCGCCGTCCCGCCGAGCGAGGGCCGCGTGCTGTTCCGCGGGCGCGACATCACCGGCGCGGCCCCGCACGCCTTCGCCCGGATGGGCATCGCCAAGTCGTTCCAGATCACCAACGTCTTCCCGCACCTCACGGTGCGCGAGAACGTGCGGGTGGCCGCCCAGGCGCGGCGCGTCCGCTTCGCGTTCTTCCGCGACCGCGCGGCCTACCCCGAGCTGACGGAGCGGGCCGAGGCGCTGCTGGGCGAGGTCGGGCTCGGCGTCCGGATGGACCGCCTCGCCCGGGAACTCGCCCACGGCGAGCAGCGGGCCCTGGAGATCGCGGTGGCGCTCGCCGCCGAGCCGCGCCTCCTCCTGCTCGACGAGCCGACCGCCGGGATGAGCCCCGAGGAGACGCGGGAGATGATGGACCTCGTGCAGCGCCTCGCCGAGACCCGGACCCTGATCCTCGTCGAGCACAAGATGAAGCTCGTCATGGGCCTGTGCCGCCGCCTGGTCGTCCTGCATCAGGGCCAACTCCTGGCCGAGGGCAGCCCCGACGACATCCGCGCGCATCCCGAGGTGCGCCGCGTCTACCTGGGCAACACGGCGAGCAAGACCGCATGAGCGCCGCCCCGCAGCGCGACGCCGCCCAGCCGCTCCTGGCGGTCGAGAACCTGCGGGCGTGGTACGGCCATTCCCACATTCTCCAGGGCCTCTCGCTGGAGGTGCGTCCCGGCGAGATCGTCACGCTGGTCGGCCGCAACGGCGCCGGTAAGACCACCACGCTGAAGGCGATCATGGGTCTCGTGGCGAAGCGCGCGGGCCGCGTCACCTTCGCGGGGGCCGAGATCCTCGACCGGCCGCCCCACGAGCGCTTCCACCGGGGCCTCGCCTACGTGCCGGAGGAGCGGCGCATCGTGCCGGGGCTGACCGTGGAGGAGAACCTGCGCCTCGGCATCCTGGCCGCCAGAGGCGCGCGCGCGACGCGCCGCGACGAGGCGCGGCGGATCGAGGTCATCGCCGAGACCTTCCCGCGGCTCAAGCAGCGCCTGAAGCAGGAGGCGGTCACGATGTCGGGCGGCGAGCAGCAGATGCTCGCCATCGCCCGGGCGCTCATGGCCGAGCCCGTGATGGTGCTCCTCGACGAGCCCTCCGAGGGGATCATGCCGATCCTCGTCGAGGAGATGTTCGCGCAGTTCGTCGCGATGAAGCGGGCCGGCACCACGATCCTGCTCGTGGAGCAGAACGTCGAGCTCGCCCTCGACGTCTCCGACCGCGTCTACATCGTCGACGGCGGCGCCGTCGTCTACCACGCCCCCGCGGCCGCTCTGCGGGACGATCCCGAGATCCAGGCGCGCTACTGCGCGGTCTGAGCGCCCGCGCCGGCCGAGCGGGCACTGCATCAGGAGGAGACCAGGATGGACATCGCTGGCGCGTATCGGATCCCGGTCGCGCGGGAGGCCGTCTGGGCGGCGCTGAACGATCCGGACGTGCTCGCCCGCTGCATCCCGGGCTGCAAGGAGCTGGTGCAGGTCTCCCCGGAGGAGATGACCGCCAGGGTCGCCCTGAAGATCGGGCCGGTCTCGGCGACCTTCACGGGCACGGTCCGCCTGGAGGACTTGCGTCCCCCCGAGGGCTACAGCCTCGTCGGCCAGGGCAACGGCGGCATGGCGGGCTTCGCCAAGGGCCGCGCCGCGGTCAGCCTCGCGGCCGAGGGCGGCGAGACGCTCCTGAGCTACACCGCCAAGGCCGAGGTCGGCGGCAAGATCGCGACGCTGGGCGGCCGGCTCATGCAGGCGACCGCGCGCAAGCTCGCCGACGAGTTCTTCGGCAAGTTCGCCGCCGAACTCGGGGCGGCCGGCGACCCGGCCGCATCGAGGGCGGCCGAGGCCTAGGCCGGCCGCCGCGCCTCAACCGCGGCGGCTGGGGCGGTCGCGCGCGGGGCCGGCTCGCCGAAGTCCGGTCATCGCTGCGTTCCGATCTGCAGCACATTGAACCCGCGCTGCCTGTACGTCTCGATGAACGCTGCGAACGGGGGCTTCGCGCCCTGTGCCTGAGCGACGCGAAGGACGGCGGCACAGCCGCGCCGCGGGCTCTCGACCGTGCGGCCGTCGAGCGAGGCCGCGGGCGCCATGCCGGCTTGCCACCGCGCCTTCAGCGCCGTGACGGCCCTGCCGGCCGTCCGGCAATCGGGATAGGCAAGGGACACGAGGAGCGCCGGGCCCGCCTTGCCCTGGTAGTCGGCCACGAGACCGCCGGCATAGGCCGGGACGCCGTCCGGATCTTGTTCGCGCCGGTCGTCGATCGCCTTCGCCTTGGCGGCCATCTCGGTCGGGGCCGACAGGACGGCGGCAGGATCGCCGGGGGGCGTGCCCATCAGCGGCGTGACGACGGCCGCTTGGACGATCGCGCCCGGGTCGCGGTCATCCGCGGTGGCCATGCCCGCCAGCGCCGTGGCGACCGCCCCGTGATCCGCCGCGCTCCGTCCGACCCCGGTGAGGTTCTCCAGATCCGCGGCCGCGGACGCCTGGGCGACGACCCGATCGATCGCCAGCACCGCGCTGGTCTCGCCCATGGGTCCGGACCAGGGATTGGTCGGCTGCCGATTCCTCAGACTCACGGCGCGCGGCTCACCGTTGGCGAGAATGCGCGGTGCGGTCGTGACCGGTCGGAAGGTCCTGTCCTGTAGCTTGCCGATCAGGTTGTCTGCCGCCGCCTTCGTCGCCAGTCCCCAGTAGCTCACGCGCGCCGGAGGCTGGCCGAAGGCTGCGAAATAGGAAATGTCGTCGAACGGGATGCCGGCGGTCTCGGTCCATGTCCGCGCGCCGCCATAGCTGAGCACGTTCAGCGGGCGAATGCTCTCGTGGAAGGCCATGCGCCGCAGGGCGGCATCGCTCAACGCGCCGCCGGCCGCCTCGGACAGCGCTCGGACGTCCAGGAAGACGATCGGCATCGGATCGGACGTCGCGAGGGCGGAATCCGGTACCGTGCGGAGAGCCGCCTCCAGATTGCCGGCCGCCCGCGCCGCCGGCACGATCATCAGGGCCGAGACCGAGACGGCGACGAGGCGCGATGAAACTGTGTGCCGGAGCGTTCGGGTCAAGATGAATCCCATGCCTTCGGGTCCCTCGGATGCGCCGCGCGTTCATCGGCCAAGTCGACGATCGCGACGGGCAAGAAGAGGTGTCTGCCGTGTTCGCCTGATCGTCCCTGTACAGGGTCTCTGCCGTGTCGATCTCTCGAGTCTAGCAGGGCGGCTCTCGGCCTCCACTAGGGAGGGTGACCTATTGACCGTGCCGCCCGGATCGCGCCCATCGGATGCCCGGCTCCCTCGCGGCGAGCGACGATCGACGAAGGCGGTTCGGGGAGAGCCGTGACGGGCGTGCCCGCCGGATGGGCTCCGGGCACGCAGCCGCAACGTCGGGCTCGTCGACCGGGCGCGGCTGCACGAGGCCGGAGATCTGTCGGAGGACCGCGGTCGGATCGTCTCGGTCAGATGCGATCCGCCACCTCCGGGTGCCGGGGATCGACCGTCGTCGGGCGCGGGCGGACACGCACGACCGGACCGTGACGTGGGCCGCAGCGCCTCGTCCCGAGTCCGTGCCGGACATCATCTCACGCGAGCGATTCTCCGGTCCGATCGCGCATCGTCAGGATCGCGGCGAGCGAGATGGCCGACAGCACGGCCACGTAGAGACCCGGCCCCGTAGGCCATGCCAGGTGGTGGACGATCCAGGTCGCGGCCATCGGGGCGGTGCCCCCGACCAGCGCCATCGAGGCGTTGAAGCTGATCGCCAGCGCCGTGCAGCGCGAGCGGTGCTGGAACATCTCGACGAACGCGGTCGGCACCACGGCGGCGTTGCCGGCGATCAGGATCGCGAACGCGACCTGGCTCAGGACGATCAGGAGCGTGTCGCCGGTGGTCAGCAGCATGAACAGCGGCCACGACAGGATCGTCAGGCCCGCCCCGGTCAGGACCAGAACGCGCTTGCGTCCGAAGCGGTCGGACAGGGCTCCGGCGATCGGGATGCACGCGGCTTGAACCACCATGGCAAGGGTGTTGATGAGAAACGCCGTGTGTTGCGGGAGACCCGACACGGTATGCAGGAAGGTCACGAGGTAGACGAACACCACGTAGAAGCCGCAGGCCAGGCCGAGATTCATCGCGAAGGCGCGCAGCATGGCGGCGCCGTCGATCTCGACGGCCATGCGCAGCGGTGAGCGCCGGTCCGCCGGCGCCTGATCTTCGCGCAACACGGTCTCGGCGTGCGCGTCGTCGATGTGCCGGCGCAGGGCGAAGATGAAGACGCCGAGCACGATCCCGAACAGGAACGGCAGGCGCCAGCCCCACAGATGCACGTCCTCGGGGGTGAGCAGCCCGGTGACGAGCGTCCCGGAAATGGAGCCGAGCAGGATCCCGCCGGCGGCCCCGATGCAGGCGAGGCTGCCGGTCAGCCCGCGGCGCGCGGGGGCCGCGGTCTCGGACAGGAAGATGGCCGAGGAGGTGTACTCGCCGCCCACCGAGAGGCCCTGGCCGAGGCGCAGCAGCACGAGCAGGACCGGCGCGAGGAGCCCGGCGGACGCGTAGGTCGGCAGGCAGCCCATCAGGAAGGTCGAGACCGCCATGAGGCCCGCCGACAGCAGGAGTGCCCTCTTCCGCCCGTAGCGGTCGCCGATGTGACCGAACACGATGCCGCCGATCGGACGCATGAAGAAGGCCGCGGCGAAGACCGCGAAGGCCGAGAGCAGCGACGTCGTGGGACTAGCGGACGGGAAGAAGTTCCGGCCGATGACGGCGCTGAAGTACCCGTAGGTGGCGAAATCGTACCATTCGAGCGCGTTGCCGATGGCGCCGGCGACCACGGAGCGACGCCGCGCCGTGCTGGGGGTCTTCGGGCCGTCGCCGATCGCCCCGGAACTGATCGGCACAGGCGGCTCACCGTACGGAGGGGTGAAATGCATGATCCGCCCGCCCTTCCGCCGAAATCAGTCTTGAAGCTAGACTGAAACGCCGATCTTGGCGAGACAATAGATAAAGAGGGATAACGCCCCGCGGACCGACAGGGAAAATGCTGGCGGCGAACAGGCGATCGGCGCCCGCGCCGCGGAAGGCCCGTTCGCCGAACCGGGCTCTGATGCGCCTATCCCGGCCAGACCGCGATCGGGACAGCCTCGGCCGTCACGATGGCCCGGGGCCGGCGGGCAGGTCCGCAGCGTCGGCCGCCGCCGCGAACGCGCGACGGGACCGCTCGATCTCGGCGTGGTGCGTCTCGGCCCAGATCCACACGCCGCAGAACGCGGCTCCCAAGCTCCGGCCGAGCGGGGTCAGCGCGTAGTCCACGCGCGGCGGGATCACCGGGTGGACCGTCCGCCGGACGAGACCGTCCCGCTCCATCTGCCGGACGGTCTGCGTCAGCATCTTCTGGCTGATCCGACCGACGGCCTTGCCGAGCTGCGTGAACCGGAGGGTGCCGTGCTCCTCCAGGGCTTCGAGGATCAGCATGGTCCACTTGTCGGCCACCTGACCGATGATGTCGTTCACCAGGGCCTCAATCGCCGGATCGGCGTCCTGCGGGACCGGGCCGCGCCGCTTCGCCTCGATCGCGGGGTCAGGATTGGACCGGCGCATCCGACACTCTCCTTTCGGTAAGTACAAATCTTTTCGGTGCCTACTTCAGGCTGGAGAGTGTGGGCCATACCCTCTGCGGCGGCAACAACGAGGGTCGCCACCATGAAGACTTCAGGCAACACGGTTCTCATCACCGGCGGCGGATCCGGGATCGGAGCGGCGCTGGCGCAGCGCTTCCACGACCTGGGCAACACTGTCATCGTCGCCGGTCGTCGGGTCGAGGCCCTGGACCGGGTCACGGCCGGCCGGCCGGGCATGCACGCGATGCCGCTCGACATCGCGGAGGCCGGCGACATCGCGGCGTTCGCCGAGCGGATCATCGCCGAGCACCCGACCCTGAACGTGGTGATCAACAACGCCGGGATCATGCGCCTCGAGGCGCTGGATCGGGCCCGCGACCTCTCCGATGCGGAGGCGACGATCACCACCAACCTGCTCGGCCCGATCCGCCTGACGGACGCGCTCGTCGCGCATCTGGTCACGCGCCCGGACGCGGCGCTGATCAACGTGTCGTCCGGGCTGGCCTTCGTGCCCCTGACGACGACGCCGACCTACTCGGCGACGAAGGCGGCGATCCACAGCTACACGGTCTCGCTGCGCGAGGTTCTGAAGGGCAAGGTCGAGGTGATCGAGCTCGTGCCCCCGGCGGTGCAGACGGATCTGACGCCCGGCCAGGCCACGCGCGCGGGCTACCTGCCGCTGGCCGACTTCATCGACGAGGTCATGGTCCTGTTCCAGCAGCAGCCCACGCCGCGCGAGATCCTGGTGCAGCGCGTCGCCTTCCAGCGCAACGCCGAGGCCGAACACCGCTTCGACGCGGCCGTCGCGACCTTGAACGAGGCCGCCCGCGCGGCCCGCGCAGCGCAGCGGTGAGGCCCGCGCCGTCGCGCGGGCGCGGTCAGTGTTCCGTCGATTCAACCTGGAGAAGATCGATGCCGTTCGCCAATTTCAAGATCCCGCAGGGCATGATGACCGGTGCGCAGAAGGCGGATCTGGTTCACCGCGCGACGGATCTGCTGGTCTCCTACTTCGGAGAGGCCGCGCGACCGCACACCATGGTCCTGGTCGATGAGGTCGTCGACGGCGGCTACGGTCGCGCGGACGCGGTGTTCGACCTCGCGGCCCTGCGACGCCTGCAGGCGCAGCAGGGGCCGGGTTCACGCTGACGGATCCGAGCCTCGGCGCGAGCGAGATCTTCGCGCGTCAAGACAGCCCGGGTCCGGTCGGTGGCGCCCCGGGTCAGGCGGAGAGCGAGGCGTCTCCGGCAGCGTCGCGGCTCGGCGGCCGCGCGAGCCCGAGATGGTCGCGCAGGGTCGCGCCCGCGTAGTCGCGCCGGAACAGGCCGCGGCGCTGGAGGATCGGAACGACCGCGTCCACGAAGGTCTCCAGCCCGTCGGGCAGGACGTCCGGCATCAGGTTGAAGCCGTCGGCGGCGCCCGCCCGGAACCACGCCTCGATGTCGTCGGCGATCGCCTCCGGCGTCCCAGCGACGATGCGGTGGCCGACGCCGCCGCCCAGCGCCCGCAGCAGCTGGCGCACGGTCAGCCCGTCCCGCCGGGCGAGCGCCACGGTGCCCAGGAACATCGTGTGGTTGGCGTCGGGCGGGAGCGGCAGCGGGTCCGGCAGCGGCCGGTCGAGGTCGAGCCGCGCGGGATCGATCCGCAGCGTCCCGGCGAGCCGCGCGAGGCTGTACTCGACCGGCACGAGGTTCCAGAGCGCGTCCTGGCGACGCCGCGCCTCGGCCTCCGTGGAGCCGATCACCGTGGCGAGGCCGGGCAGGATGACCAGCGCGTCCGGGGCGCGGCCGTAGCGCGCCGCGCGGGCGCGCAGGTCCCGCGCATAGGCCGCCCCGTCCGCGACGGTCTGGGCCAGGGAGAACACCGCGTCGGCGGTGGCGGCGGCGAGCTCGCGCCCGTCCTCTGAGCCGCCCGCCTGGAAGGTCACCGGGCGCCCCTGCGGGCTGCGCGGCACCGTGAGCGGTCCCTCGACCGCGTAGTGGGCGCCGCGGTGGCGGATTGCGTGGACCTTCCCGGTGTCGACGAACCGCCCGCCCGCCTTGTCGCCGACGAACGCGTCGTCCTCCCAGCTGTCCCACAGGGCGTGGACCAGCTCGGTGAACTCCCGCGCCCGGGCGTAGCGCGCCCCGTGCTCGGACGCGCCCGCGAAGCCGAAATTGCGGCCCGCGGCGGCATCGGCGGTGGTCACCACGTTCCAGCCGGCGCGGCCGCGGCTGACCATGTCCAGGCTCGCGAAGCGGCGGGCGAGATTGTACGGTTCGTTGTAGGTCGTCGAGGCGGTGGCGACGAGGCCGACATGGCTGGTCGCCGCCGCGACGCTCGCCAGCACCACGGTGGGTTCGAGGGCGTTGAACGGCCGGTAGTCGATCCGGTCGTTGATCGCCGGCGTGTCGGCCAGGAAGATCGCGTCGAGCTTGCCCCGCTCCGCGACGCGGGCGACGCGCACGAAGTGGTCGATGTCGACGAAGGCGTCCGGCCGGCTGTCCGGCAGCCGCCACGCGGACGGGTAGACGCCCGAGTGCAGCAGGTTGACGTTGAGATGCAGCGTGCGTCCGCTCATCGAACTCTCCGGATCAGCGGACGCGCGGCAGAACCTGCTCGGCGAAGCGGCGCATCTCCGCCTCGAACGGCTGGAACTGCAGCATGAACAGGTCGATGCCGGCCGCGTGGAACGCCCGGATCCGCTCCGCCACGGTGGCGTAGCTGCCCACCAGCCCGGCGGCCGTGCCGCCGTTGGTGCCGACGTGGCGGGCGGCGGCCGCGTCGGTCTTGGCGAACATCACGCTGGCCGTGTCGGTCCGGGCGCGGGTGTCGGCGCGCAGGTCGGCGTCGCGCTGCGCCAGGGCGAGGAGCCGCGCGTGCTCGGCCTCCGCCGCCGCGTCGGTGTCCCGCGCGATCACGAAGGCCGAGAGGCCGTAGCGCAGCGGGCCGTTGGCGGCGGGCCGGCGGGCGACGTCGGCGATCAGGGCGGCGACGTCCTCCAGCGGCTGGCCGTTGATGAACCAGACATCCGCGTGGTCGGCCGCCAGCGCCCGGGCGGGCTCCGACTCGCCGCCGAGATAGATGGTCGGCCGCTTCCGGAACGTGCCGGCGGGGCGGAGCTGGTAATCCTCCACGCGGAAATGCGCCCCCGCGAACGTGACCCGCTCGCCGCGCATCAGCCGGTCCACGAGGCCGATCCACTCGCGGCCGTAGGCGTAGCGGTCGTCGTGCGCGGGGAACGGCAGGCCGGCCCGCTCGAACTCGGCCCGGTTCCAGGCATTCACGAGGTTCAGCGCGAAGCGGCCGCCGCTGATATGCTCGATCTGGAGTGCCATCTTGGCGAGCACGACCGGGTGGTAGAGCCCGGGCTTGATCGCCGCGATGATCTCGATGCGCCGGGTGAGCGCCGCGAGGGCCGCCGCCCCCGTCCAGGCCTCGAGCTGGTCGCGGTCCCCGTCGTAGGGGTTCATCGTGTGCTGGGCGACCAGCACGGAATCGTAGCCCAGGGCCTCCGCCTCCAGGACCAGGGCGCGGTTGCGCTCCCAGCTGGCGTCGTCCGGCTCGTCGGGGTCGTGGTGGGAGGCCCGGGAGCCGTGAACGGCCGCCCAGATGCCGAAGCGGGGTGCGTCGGTCGGTCCGGCCACGGCCTCAGCCCCGACCCACGGGCGCCTGCCAGATCGGCACGTCGGTGGCGTCGATCCGGCGCGGGATGAGCTTGGCCTCGTAGAACACGTCGGCGATGGCCTGCTGCTCGCCGAGCTGGGCGCGGTCCACCGGCTCGACCGCGTAGGTGCGGCGGCTGTTGGCGGCGGCCACCACCGCGGGCGGCAGGTCGCCCCAGATCGGCGCGAGGAGCGCCACCGCCTCCTGCGGGTTCGCCCGCATCCAGGCGCCGGCCTCGACCAGCGCCCGGTAAACCGTGGCGACGACCTCCGGCTGCGCGGCGACGAAGCTGTCGTTGACGAGGTAGTAGCGGTGATAGCTCGTCAGACCGGTGGCGTCGGCGACGACCCGCACCGGGCGCTTGGCCTGCGCGAAGGCGAGGAACGGGTCCCAGATCGACCACGCGTCGAGGCTGCCCTGCTCGAAGGCGGCCGCGCCCTCCGGTGCCTGGAGGTAGGCCGGCTTGATGTCGGCGAAGCTCAGGCCCGCGCGCTTCAGGGCGGCGGCGAGCACGTAGTGGCTGCCCGAGCCCCGGGAGACGCCGACCGTGCGGCCCTTCAGGTCCGCGACCGTGCGGATCGGCGAGTCCGCCGGGACGATGATCGCCTCGGCGGCCGGCGCGCCGCGCTCGCGGGCGTAGAAGGTCAGCGGCGCCCTGGCCGACTGCGTGAAGATCGGCACCGCGTCGGCGACGTCGGCGTGGATGTCCACGGCGCCGGCCGACATGGGCTCGATCACGCTGGTGAACAGGTGCCAGCTCGGGGTGAAGCCCAGCGGCGCGAGGCGCTCGGCGAGCGTCCCCTTCACCTTCAGCACGGTGAACAGCACCGAGGAGCGCTGCATGCTGATCTTCACCTCGCGGGGACCGGCCAGCACCGCGGGCGTGCCGAGCGCCAGGGTGGCGGCGGCGCCGAGGCCAGTGCGCAGCACCGATCGGCGGGACGGGGCGATCCGGCTCAACGTGTCGTCGGTCATCGAGATCTCGCGGATCGGACGGTGTGGTCGAAGGCAAGGCCGGATAGGCGCGGCGGTCCGGATAGTCCGCGACGGTCCGCGCCACATCTGGCTGCGTACTATTCAAGACCGGCGCCGATGACCGGATCAATGGAATAGGATTTCTATTTACTCGCGGAGTGGAAAAGCGCGTCCTCCCGATGGCGGTGCGCGCAGCAAGGCCGTCTTCCGAACGCATCGGAGGGCCCGTCTCATGTTGCGGGCGGCCTCGGCCGGCCCGATGGCTGGGCCGGATCCGGCGCCGCAGAGGATCTCCGTGACGCGCGCCCCGGGCGAAGAAAAGTATTTCCTCGGAGGATCAACTTGTAAATCAAACCTATTTCTGAAGAGTATCTGCCGAGATGTTGGTTCCAAATGCCTGGCCGGCATCCGGATTCGGCTTGAGTGCGGAGATCATCTCACCGATTCCATGGCCGTGCGCCCGGGGGCGCGGGTCGGAATCGGGAACAGGAAGCCATGTCGCAGACGGAAGCGGGGTGGGGTGCGGGTGCGAGCGCGCGCTACGAGGCGCTGGCGGATCGGTTTCGCCCGGTCTTCGCCGAGATCCGCGCCACCGCGGTCGAGCGGGACCGCACGCGTCGCCTGCCCCATGCCGAGATCGGCTGGCTGCGGGAGGCGAACTTCACCACCCTGCGTCTCGCCCTCGAGGAGGGCGGACACGGCGCCAGCCTTCCGGAGCTGTTCGCGCTGCTGATCGAGCTGTCCCAGGCGGATTCCAACGTCACCAACGCCCTGCGCGCCCATTTCGGCTTCACCGAGGACGCGCTGTGCTCCGCGTCGGCCGCTTGGCGCACCGCCTGGATCGCCCGGATCGGCGCCGGCGAGACGATCGGCAGCGGCGTCTCGGAGACGGGGCCCGCCAAGGTCGGCGCCTTCGACACGGTGGTCCGGCGCCGCGACGGGACCCCCGTCGTCGACGGCCGTAAATTCTACACCACGGGCTCGCTGTTCGCGGATTACATCCACCTCTCGGCCGAGGACGAGGCGGGCGGCGCCGTGACCGCCGCGGTGCCGGTGCGCGCGCCGGGCGTGACCATCGTGGACGACTGGGACGGGTTCGGGCAGGCGCTCACCGCCAGCGGCACCGCGACCTTCGCGGACGTCGCGCTCGACCCGGCGCTGATCAAGCCGGATCCGGCGCGCTTCCCCTACGCCATGGCGTTCTTCCAGCTGGTGCATCTCGCCACGCTCGCCGGGATCGGCCGGGCCGCGGCCGAGGACGTGGCGCGGCTCGTGGCCGAGCGTTCCCGGGTCTACAGCCACGGCAATGCCGGGCGCGCGGCGGACGACCCGCAGATCCAGGCGGTGGTGGGGCGCGTCCGGGGGAACGCCTACGCGGCCGGCGCCGTGGTGCTGAAGGCCGCCGAATCCCTCCAGCGGGCCTACGACGCGCATCGGGCCGGCGACGGCGCGGCGGCGGACCGGGCGGCGACGCTCGCCGATGTCGAGGTCAACCAGGCGGTGAGCGTGGTGACCGATCTCGTGCTCCAGGCCACGACGAGTCTGTTCGACGCGCTGGGCGCCTCGGCGGTGAAGGCGGGCCTCGGACTCGACCGCTACTGGCGCAACGCCCGCACCATCGCGTCCCACAACCCGCGGATCTACCGGGACCGGATCGTCGGGGCCTTCGCGGTCACGGGCGCGCCGCCGCCGCGGCAGTACCGCGTCGGATCGGCGTGAGGCGACCGTGCCGCGCCGCCGCGAACGCCTGCGCCTGGGCGCCTGCCTGGACCCAGGCGGGCACCACGTCGCCGCGTGGCGGCACCCGTCCGCGCAGGCGGATGCCGGGAGCAACGCCGCCCATGACCGGCAGATCGCCCGGACCGCGGAGGCCGCGAAGTTCGACCCGGTTTTCCTCGCCGACGGGGTCAGCATCCGGGGCGACGACCTCGACGCCCTGAGCCGGACGGCGAACCGCTACGCCGGCCCGGTCGAGCCGCCGACCCTGCCGGGGGACCGCGACGGTTTCGCCGCGCGCGTCGTCCCCGCACTGCAGCGCCGGGGCCTGTTCCGAGAGGACTATGAGGGACCGACGTTGCGTGAGAATCTCGGCCTGCCCCGGCCGGTGGGGCGAGGCAGCGTGCCAGACGATGAGCCGTGACGATGAGCCGTGACGATGAACCCCCGCCGGCGCGCCGGCGCTTCCTCGCTCAGGGCGCGGCGGCGGCCGCGGCCGCGCTCGCCGGCGGGCCGGCCCGGGCGGAGGAGGCGGCGCCCCCGGCCGTTCCCGAATGGATGAAGATCCCGGGCGCCGATGTCGGCAGCCAGACCTACGGCCGGCCCTCGCGCTTCGAGGACGGCGTCATCCGCAACGTCCCGCAGGGTCTGAAGCAGTATATCTCGGCGTCGAGCCGCACGCCGCTGCAGGATCTCGACGGCATCCTGACGCCCAACGGCCTGTTCTACGAGCGCCACCACGGCGGCATCCCGGACATCGATCCCGCCCGGCACCGGCTGATGATCCACGGGCTCGTCGAGACACCGCTGATCCTCACCATGGAGGACATCCGCCGCTTCCCGTCGGAATCGCACATCTACTTCCTCGAATGCTCGGGCAACCCGGGCTTCGAGGCGATCAAGGGGCGGACAGCGTCGGATCTCGTCGGTCTCGTCAGCTGCGCCGAATGGACGGGCGTGCGCCTCGCGACCGTGCTGGCGGAGGCCGGGCTCAAGCCGGACGCGCGGTGGATCGTGGCCGAGGGCGCGGACGCGGCCGCGCTGACCCGCAGCATCCCGATCGCCAAGTGCCTCGACGACGCCCTGCTGGTCTACAGCCAGAACGGGGAGCGGCTGCGCCCGCAGCAGGGCTACCCGCTCCGGGTGCTCCTGCCCGGCTACGAGGGCAACATGAGCGTGAAGTGGCTGCGCCGGCTCAACGTCACGGCGGAGCCGGCCTATTCGCGCGAGGAGACGTCGAAGTACACCGACCTGATGCCCGACGGCACGGCCCGGCAATTCACCTTCGTCATGGAGGCCAAGTCGATCATCACGCGGCCCTCGGGCACCCAGCGGATCGCCCCCGGCTTCCGCGAGATCACCGGCCTCGCCTGGAGCGGGCGCGGGCGGATCCGCGGCGTGCAGGTCTCGACCGACGGGGGCGCGAGCTGGCGGGACGCGGTGCTGCAGGAGCCGGTGCTCAACCGGGCGCTGACGCGCTTCCGCCTGCCCTGGCACTGGGACGGCACGCCGACCACCATCGCGAGCCGGGCGATCGACGAGACCGGGTACGTCCAGCCGAGCTTCGACGCGCTGACGGCGGTGCGCGGCCTCAAATCCTTCTACCACAACAACGCGGTCGTGCCCTGGCGCATCGGGCCGGACGGCGAGGTGACCAATGGCTACGCGTGAAGCGAGCGCCGCCGTCGGCATGGCCCTGGTGCTCGCCTGCGCGGGGTCGGCGCCGGCGAGCGAGCGCCTCGGGATCGGGCGCCCGGCCTCGGAGGCCGAGATCGCCGCCTGGAACATCGACATCGACCGCGACGGGCGGAAGCTGCCGCCGGGACACGGCAGCGTCGCCCAGGGGCGCGCGGTCTTCGACGCGCAGTGCGCGTCCTGCCACGGCGGCCGGGGCGAGGGCGGGACCGGCGAGCGGCTCGTCGGCGGGCGGGGCACGCTCGCCTCGGCGAAGCCGCTCAAGACCGTCGGCAGCTTCTGGCCCTACGCGCCGACCCTGTTCGACTACATCCGGCGGGCGATGCCGATGAACGCACCGCAATCGCTCAGCGCCGACGAGGTCTACGCGGTCTCGGGCTACGTGCTGTACCTGAACGGGCTCGTCCCGGAGAGCGCCGTGCTCGACGCCGCCACCCTGGCCGCCGTCCGCATGCCGAACCGCGACGGGTTCGTTCCCGATCCCAGGCCCGACGTGAGACCCTGACGGGAGCGGCGTACCCGATGAGACCGCCCCGGCCCCGCCCGCCGCCGTGCCGCGACGGCGCTGTGGCCGTTCCGCCACTGTTGTCGCAACATTATTACATTCGGTTGTCGGGGCGTTGACCCGGCCGGTCACCGCGGCAAGTATCCTCCGGCCAAGGTTCTCCGGGCACGGCTCGGAGCCGGAACGGGACGCTGGCGCGCTCTTCGCGCCGCATCCGGATCTGCCCCGCACCTGTGGACGGGGCGTTCCCGCTCTGCGCGGCCGCCGGTGCCGCGCACCGGGACGGTCCGGCGGCGGCGATGACCCGCGTCACGGGAGGCGACCTTCGGCGCGATGACGTTCCTCGGGCGCGGTGCCCCAGCGGAGCGCGCGGTGACGCCCCTCCGGGTGGGACGCCGCTCGCCGCCGCGTGGCCGCGCGCCGGCAGCAGCGAGTGTGTGGTGGCGAGTTCTGGACGACCGTCCTTCCGCGAAAGTCCCAGGCCGCGCCGGGGATACGCCGGCCCTGCACGGGCGCGACGCGGCAGCCCGCGTCTGGCACTCGCGGCCCTGCTGTCCGCCGGCGCGCCGGTCGGCGAGGTCCGCGCGCAGGAGAGCGTGACCCTGGAGGAGTTGTCGGTCGAGCATGTCGGCGAGGGTGCCGGTCGCACGACGGCGTCCGGGCGCGGGACCATCGGCCTGATCGGCCCGACACCGGGCTACGGCGCGGGCGCGGCCGTCAGCGCGACGCGCACGGCGACGCCGCAGATCGACGTGCCCGTGGCCGTGTCGGTGGCGCCGCGCGAGACGATCACCGACATCGCCGCCACCCGCGTGGACCGGGTCTTCGACTACCTGCCCGGCGTCGCCCGGCAGAACAATTTCGGTGGGCTGTCGATCTTCAGCTACGCCATCCGCGGCGTCACGACCTCCGAGATCTACAAGAACGGCTTTCCCCTCAATCGCGGGACGCCGCCGCCGCCGGATGCCCAGAACATCGAGCGCATCGAGGTGCTCAAGGGCCCGGGCGCGGCCCTGTTCGGGCGCAGCGATCCCGGCGGCCTCGTCAACCTGATCACCAAGCAGCCGACCGCCGAACGGTTCGTCGAGTTCGGCAACCAAATCGACTCGTTCGGCCTGACCCGGGGCACGATCGATGCCGGCGGCGCGCTGAGCGCGGACGGCACGGTCCTCTACCGCTTCAATCTCGCCGCGCAGGGCGCGGGCAGCTTCCGCGATTTCGTGGACAGCGACCGGCTCCTCGTCGCGCCGGTGGTGAGCTGGCAGGTCACCCCGGACACGCGGATCACGGTCGAGACCGAGTTCGTGCGGAACCGGATCGTCTTCGACCGGGGCGTCATCGCGCTGAACCGGCAACTCGGATTCCTGCCCGTCTCCCGCTTCCTCGGCGAGCCCGGGCAGAGCACCTATCAGAACAACAACAGCCTGCAAGTCCGCGTCGACCATCGGTTCGACGAGAACTGGCAGCTTCGCCTGGCGACCTACTTCAACACGGGCGATCTCGCGGGCGAGTCGGCGGAGATCCGCGCCATCGCCGCCGACAACCGCACGGTCTCGCGCGACCGCAACGTGCGCGACTACCGCTGGGACGTGGCCGTCGGCCAAGCCGACCTCGTCGGGCGCTTCGATACCGCCGGCATCGGCCACACGCTTCTTCTCGGGATGGACCGGGAGAGCACCGACAGCCGCACGCAGTACCTGCGCTCGAACTTCCGCACGAGCCCGTTCGCCCTGGACATCTACGCCCCGGTCTACGGCCAGGCGCTGCCGCCGATCACCGTCCCGCGCAACAACCTGGAGCGGATCACCAACACCGGCCTCTACGCGCAGGACGAGATCGTCCTGAGCCCCGAATGGCGGGCGCTCGTCGGTGTGCGCCTCGACATCTTCGAGCAGAGCTTCCGCGAGCGCGCCGTTCGCAGCCAGGTCGACCAGTCGCGGGTCGCCGCGTCCCCGCGGGCCGGCCTCGTCTACCGGCCGATCCCGGAACTCGCCCTCTACACCAACGTCGGCACGAGCTTCCGGCCGAATACCGGTCCGGACGCCGCCGCCGTCACCCGCGGCACGGCCCTGCCGCCCGAGACCGGCCTCGGCTACGAGGTCGGCGCCAAATCCGAGCTGTTCGGCGGCACCCTGCTCCTCACCGCCGCGGCCTTCCGGGTGGAGCGGGAGAACGTGCTGACGCCCGACCCCGCGAATACCGGCTTCTCCCTCGCCGCCGGGGCCGTCCGCAGCCAGGGCTTCGAGCTGACGGCCCAGGGGCAGATCACGCCGGAACTGAAGCTCCTGGCCGGCTACGTCTACGCCGATGCCCGGGTGACCAAGGACAACGTGCTGCCGGTCGGGGCCCCGCTCATCAACGTGCCGCGCCATTCGGGCAGCCTGCTCGCGGTCTACGAGCCGGAGGGTGCGTGGCGCGGCTTCGGTGTCGGCGGCGGCGTCCGGGGCGTGGGCGCGCGCGCGGGCGACGCGGCCGGCTCGGGCTTCACGCTGCCGGCCTACGTCGCGGTCGATGCGCTGGCCTATTACCGCTTCGACAATGCCCGGATCGCGCTCAACGTCGAGAACATCTTCGACACCGCGTACTACGAGAGTTCGCTCAACGTGTTCCGGGTCTATCCGGGCTCGCCCCGGCGGTTCACGGGCTCCGTGACGGTGCGGTTCTGATGGCGAGCTCCGGGGCCGCCCCGGGGCGAGGGAGCGCCCGGATGCGCCCGGGCGACTCGACGCGTCGCGGCCGCCGTGAGACTGCCGCGCTCGCGGTACTCCGCGGCTCGGCCGGTTCTGCGCTATGTCGGATCGCGCGCGGCGGCGCGGGGCCGGGCGGCGGCGCCGAGGGGACGATGGTCGGGTGGGTAAGGGTTTGATGGAAGCGATCGTCCCGTCCGATGGCACGGCGCCGCGCGTCGTGCGACGCCGTATCGGTCTGCTCTACCTCGTCCTGATCGCGGCCAACATCGCGGCCTGGATGTGGGCCTACAGCCTGTTCGCCGGCCAGCCGGCCCTGCTCTCGACCGCGCTGCTGGCCTACGTCTTCGGGCTGCGCCACGCGGTCGATCCCGACCACATCGCCGCCATCGACAACGTCACCCGCAAGCTGATGCAGGCGGGCCAGCGGCCGGTCTCGGTGGGCTTCTGGTTCGCGCTCGGCCACTCCACCGTGGTGGTGGTGGCCGCGGCCGCGGTGGCGCTGGCCGCGACCAGCCTGATCACGGCCTCGGAGGGCTACCGGGAACTCGGCGGCCTGATCGGCACCGGCGTCTCGGCCGCCTTCCTGATCCTCATCGGCCTCGTCAACCTCGTCGTCCTCGCGGGCGTCTGGCGCGCGTTCCGGCAAGTGCGGCGCACCGGCCGCTACGTCGAGGCCGACTTCGACATGCTGCTCGCCAACCAGGGCGTTCTCGCCCGGATCCTGCGGCCCCTGTTCCGCCTCGTGACGCGCTCCTGGCACATGTACCCGCTGGGCCTGCTCTTCGCCCTCGGCTTCGACACCGCCACGGAGGTGAGCCTCTTCGGGCTGTCGGCCGCCCAGGCGAGCCAGGGCACCGACCTGTGGACGATCCTGGTCTTCCCGGCGCTGTTCACCGCCGGGATGACGCTGGTCGACGCGACCGACGGCGTGCTGATGCTCGGGGCCTACAGCTGGGCCTATGTCCAGCCCATGCGTAAGCTGTTCTACAACCTCACCATCACCCTGGTGTCGGTGGCGGTCGCGCTGGTGATCGGCACGCTGGAGGCGCTGAACCTCCTGGCGGACAAGCTCAACCTGCAGGGCTGGCTCTGGCAGCGGATCGCCGCGATCAACGACCATTTCGGCGTGCTCGGCTTCGGCATCGTCGGGCTCTTCGCGGCGGCGTGGCTCCTGTCGTTCCTCATCTACCGCCTCGGCCGGTTCGACCGGATCGCGGTCGAACCGGCCGATATGCCCTGACCGGCGCCGGCCGTGCCCGCGCGCGGATCGTCCAGGCCCGGTGAGCCGGGCCGACGTCGAGGCGCGCCGGATGCGCGACGCGGGCTGAACCTACTCGGCCGCCTCGCTCAGCCTCAGGCCGGTGAAAGTCAGCGTCGCCGTGTAGATCGGAGCGCCCGCCGCATCCCGGACAATCACCGTGTAGGATTGCCTGTCCCCGTCGCTCGGGATCTCCCATCGCGCGACGTCCGGGAGGGAGATCATCGCCTCTCTGCGAGCGGCGTCGAAGTCGGCGCACTCGGTCCCGTCCTCGTCCCGTTGCCACTGGCCGTCGTGGATATCGAAGAAATAGCGTGGCACCCACGCCTCCGTGACTGGCTCCCTCCTCACGAAAGCTAACCGGGGTCAGAAGTGTCGGTTCTCGGCGCGCGGCGCCCGGTCCGCGCCGCCCGCCCGTCCCGGCGGCCCGCGCGGATCCGGCGCGGAACTCCCGGTCGCGCGCTTCCAGCGAGAGGCCCGGCGGCGACCCGGGAGGGTATCGCGCGGGCCTCGGCCGTCGCCGCCTCAGGCGGCCTGCACGGTGGTCAGGAAGCGGCGCACCTCCTCCGACAGTCGCTCGGATTGCTGTGACAGCTCGGACGCCGACGTCAGGACATGGGCGGCTGCCGCGCCCGTCTCCTCGGACGCCCGGGCCACGCCCGCGATGTTGCCGGTCACCTCGGACGTGCCGTTCGAGGCCTGCGCCACGTTGCGCACGATCTCCTGCGTGGCGGCGCTCTGCTGCTCGACAGCCGCGGCGATGCCGGCCGCCACATCGTTGATCTCGCGGATCCGTCCCGTGATCCCGCCGATCGCCGCGACGGCCTGATCGGTCACGCCCTGTACCTGGCCGATGCGCTGGCCGATCTCCTGGGTGGCGCGCGCCGTCTGGTTGGCCAACGCCTTGACCTCGGCCGCCACGACCGCGAAGCCGCGCCCGGCCTCGCCCGCGCGCGCCGCCTCGATCGTCGCGTTGAGCGCCAGAAGGTTCGTCTGGCCCGCGATGTTCGAGATCAAGCCGACCATCGCGCCGATCTGCTCGGCCGCCTGGCTGAGCTCCTGCACGAGGCGCGTGGTCTGGTCAGCCTCCGCGACAGCCGCCTGAGCGAGCCCGGCCGAGCCGGCCACCTGCCGCCCGATCTCCTGCACGGACGTGCCCAGCTCCTCGGCAGCCACCGCGACCGTCCCGACATTCGCCGCCGCCTCTTCGGCCGCCGCCGCCACCGTGCTCGATCGCGCGGCCGTCTGGCTGGCGTTGGCGGTCATCTGCTCGGCCGTGGCCTGCAGCTCGGTGGAGGACGAGGACACCAGGCCGACGATCCCCCCGACCGCCCGCTCGAAGCTGTCGGCCATCTCGACCATCGTGCGCCGGCGCTCCGCCGCGGCGGCCGCGTCGGCGATCTGGCGACGCTCGGCCTCCTCGGCCGCCTTGCGGGCGACCATGCTCTTGATGGTGTCGACGGCGCGGCCGAGTGCGCCGATCTCGTCGCCGCGCCGGCGCTCGGCGATCTCGGCGTCGATCTCGCCGGCAGCCATGCGCTCCAGAACGGCGACGAGGCGGGTGATTGGGCGCTGGATGTTGAGCATCAGCAGCATCGCCGCCCCGAGCAGGCTCAGCAGCATCGCGGCGCCCGCGACCAGACCGAAACGCGTCGCGGCGCTGACTTGCTCGGCGGTGGTCTGCATGGCGCTGTCGGTGAAGCCGCGCGCGTTGGCGACCGCCTGGTTGATCATCCCCTCCGCCCGGGCGATCTGGTCCGTGATGGACCGTCGCGCCGCACTGGCCGCCTCGGAATCGGCCGCGCCGCCGCGCAGGTCGCCCCGCCCGGCTCCGGCATAGCTGCCGATCGCGGTGGCCAAGTCCTGGAGAGCCTTCCCGCTGTCGCGCAGGATCTGCGGCTTGAGCGCGATGGCGATGGGACGCTCCAGCCCCCGCATCGCCTGATCGGCCTCCCGCGCGGCGGCGGAGACGGCCGCGTCGGCCTCGGGACCAGTCCGCGCGAGATCGACGGCCTTGAAGCTCAGCTGGATGCGATTCAGGGCGACCTGTGCCTGGGAGATCCCGGACAGGATTGCCTGCTCGCGGACGACCGCATCGGTCGCCTCGGCGATCCGGCGATCGCTGTTCCACTGGTTGTAGATGACGCCGACAGCGAACGCGGCCGTGACAGCAGAGGAAAGGATGAGCTTACGTCCGATAGTCAGGCTGAGCATGTCTGTAGCCAGTATCCGCAGTCACACGACAAGGTTTCTGGTCTTTAATACCCAGCTCGATCTAAAAGAGTCTTAATCTATCGATGATTTGTCTTGACGTCACCAATTTCAACTTTTGATGATCCTGGCCACAGCTTTGGCGTGTGCCACGTGGCTGGACCAGATCTGGACCCGGCGCCGAACGCGCGGCCGTCACGGAAGTTCCCGTGGCAGCCGCCGGGATACCCTCCGTTCCCGAGGCCGACCGTGCCCCGCCGCGCCGTCCGCGTGCTGGCGGCGAAGCGCGCCCCTGCGCTCCTGCTGCGTGCCGACGGCGCGATGCCCTCGTCGGTCCCACCGAGGGTCGTCATCGCGACCGCGTCCGGTCCGGCCGGCGAGGCTGCGACGCTCGCGCGCCATGTCCACGGCGGCGGCGGCGATGCCGACGCGTGAGTCCTGATCCGCGTCCGCGACGCGGACCGGCGCCCCATATAGCCTCGCGGAAGCGCGGGCCTCCGGGACGTCGTCCGTGACGGCTCGGGGATCTTCCGGAGCACCGGGTTGACGCGGTGCTTCCCGATCGGAGGCGCGCGAGGCCAGGGGACGAGGATGACCGAGACGCTGCGCGACAATATCGAGCAAAGCCGGTTCGAGCTGCAGGTCGGCGACGACGTCGCCTTCGCGACCTACCGGCGCGAACCCGGCCGGCTCGTCATCGGCTACGTCTACGCGCCGCCGGTCCTGCGCGGCACCGGGGCGGCCGCGCGGCTCATGGAGGGGGTCGCGGCGCACGCGCGCGCCGCGGGGGATCGGATCGTACCCCTGTGCGGCTACGCCCGGGCATGGCTGCGCGGTCACCGGGCGCATCGCGACCTGCTCGCGTGAGACCGCGATCGGGCGCGCTCGCCGGGCCCGGACCGGGATCGGCCGCCGACGGGCCGGGCGCCCGGATCGCCTGGACTACGACGTCCGTCGCGCCGCATGCCGCCGGCGCTGGACGGCCTCGCGGACATGGGTGACGAGCAGGGCGACGAGGCGGATCTCGATGCTCTCCGTCCGCCGGTGGGCCTCGATCCGGATCGTCTCCGCCGCGAGCGCGTCGGCCTCCCGTTCCAGCTGATCGAGCTCGACCGGGTCGGCACTCGAGACGGACAGCCAGATCTCCAAGAGGCGCATGACCCGGGTGGGCGGCTGCCGCGGCCGGAAGCGCCGATACAGGCCGATGCCCGCCGCGCCGAGCGAGGCCGCCGCGCTGATCATGAGCCCGACCCAGTAGGCCGCGTTCTGCGCCTGATCGCTCAGGCTGGGCTGGTTCCCGGTCAGGTACGCCGTGGCACCCGGATGGATCGGCAGCGCCTGGACCTTGTCGTCGGTGTCGGGGGCCTCGATGCCGGCCAGATCGTCGTCGAGCGCGACGAGCCGCGGCTTGCCGGTGAGAACCTCGCGCGTGATCTCGCCCGCGAGCCAGTCCGGCATGGCGCCGCGGGCCACGAGCCGGTGGCTGACGGACAGCGTGGTGATGTCGTCGCCCGGCTCCGGCAGCGAGCCGAGGAAGGCGCCCTTGGGCACGTCGATCGTGTCGAGCACGGGGTGCTCCTTGGCGATCGCCGCCGCCTCGTCGACCTCGAACAGCTTCACCGCCCCGGAGCCTTTGCGCAGCGCCGTGAACAGCGGCAGCCACAGCGCGCTGCCGACCGGGGCGACCACGAACACCGAACCGATCTGGCGGCCGCGGGCGGCCTCTGTCAGCTGGTCGATCGTCAGGATCCTGCGATGCACGCTGCTCGGCGGGATGCCGAAATGCGTCAGGATCAGGTCGAGCAGGCGCGGGTCGAGCTTCCGCCCGTCGAGGAGCCCGACTGTGCTGCCCCGCAGCTTGGCCACGCTGTCGACGGCGCTGCCCCCGGGCGCGAGGAAGACCACCGCGTCGCGGCGCAGGATGACCAGGGTCTGCCCATCCTTCGGTGCGGCGTCGCTGCGCACCAGGGCGAGCTGGGTCTCGCCCCTGTCCAGGGCCGCCGACGCCCCGAGGCGATCCGGCTCGAAGATCGTCCGGATGCGCAGCCGCGGATGCTGCGTCTCGAAGAGCTGCGTCAGGGCCTGTGCGGCCTCCCGGTCCTCGGTGCTGGTCTTGGCGACCGCGATGTCCAGGGAGAGCAGGCCGAGGAGGAGATGGACGAGCAGGGCGACGATGGCGGCCCCGGCCATGACCCCGAGGACGATGACAGTCGTTCTGGAACGCCGGATCATCCGTGCCGCGCTGATCTGCAGATCCGCCAGCATAGCGCGATCGCGCGGCCCGGTCTCCCGCCCACCGACAGCATCCGGCGACGTCCCAACCGCGATGACTCGGGCGACGGTGCATCGCGATCAGTTCATGTGGCGGTGCCGGTCCCGAACCTCCTGGAGGGCGAGCTTGCGGCCCAGCGTCCTCAGCAGCGCTTCGGCCTGCACCTTCAACTCCGGGTCCCGCAGCGCGCTGATCGCGTACATCGCCGCGATGGCGTGATCTGCCGCCACTTCGAGGGGCGACGTCTCCAGCAGCGGCGCCGCCGCGTCGGCCAGGTCCTCGAACATCCGCATCCGCGTGATGTCCAGGAGGATGCCGCTGCCGCTCCGAGGCCGTCCGGCATGATCGCCGATGAAGCGGCCGCGCACCAGCACCCAGCGCGTCTCACCGTCCGCCGAGGTCACCCGATGCTCGGCGAGGTACGGTGTCCCCTCGCGCGCGCTGCGCCTTATCAGATCCTCGATCCGCGCGCGGTCGTCCGCGTGGATGCTGTCGAAGTAGCGGCCGAGCGGGACACCCTCCTCGGCCTCGATCGGATCGACGTTGTGCACCAGGGCGACGGAGGCGTCGGCGCGCACCCGATCGAGGCCCGCGTCCCATTCCCAACGGCCGACCACGTCGAGCGCATCGCGTGCGGACTGGAAGGTTTCCGAGGTTGTTTGCCCGTCCAGGGGCTTAAAAGCTGCCACCCGAGCACCCGTCTTCTGTGATCCGTAACATAGGTTGGTCCGAAAACTCTGCAACCGCAAGGGGCATATAGCGTCTATCAATCAACTGTGGCGTGCCAGACACTGTGAGCCCGCCGCACCGTCGGGAGGTGTGTCGGGTATCGCCCCGTCCCGGCGCCCAGAGACCCGGCACCCAGAGACCCGGCGGGTCGCCGGGGTGGCACCCTCCGCGCCGGCGGCGCGCGCGACGCCCTTGCCGATCCTGCCCCAAGCCCCCATTATGACCACAGTGGTCACGGAGGTCGCCATGCAGGAGATCCAGCTTCGCGACGCCAAGGCGACGCTGTCGGCCGTCATCGATCAGGCCAAGCAGGGCGCGCCCTCGATCATCACGCGCCACGGCCGGCCCGAGGCGGTGCTGCTCAGCTTCGAGGAGTGGCAGCGGCTGTCCCGCGTCCCGTCGTTCGGCCGCCTGCTCATGGCCGCGCCCGTCGCGGCGGACGACCTCCCCTCCCCGTCCGGCGGGCTCAGAAGCGCCGAGCTGTGACGCCGTGTACCTCGTCGACACCAATGTCCTCTCGGCCGGCGCGCCGACCAAGGCCGTCCCGGCCGTCGACCTGATCGACTGGATGGACCGGAACAGCGCCGGGCTCCACCTCTCCGTCGTCACGATCGCCGAGATCGAGGACGGCATCGCGAAGAGCCGCAGGGAGGGTGCCGCGCGCAAGGCCGAGCGCCTCGCGGCGTGGCTGGAGACCCTGCTGCACCTGTACGCCGCCAAGGTTCTCCCGATCGACCTCGCCGTCGCGCGGCACATCGGCGGATTGTCCGATCTGGCGCGCGGTCAGGGGCACGCGCCCGGCTTCGCGGATCTCGCGATCGCCGCCACGGCGCGCTGCAACGGCTGGATGATCCTCACTCGGAATGTGCGGCACTTCGCGCCGCTGGGCGTTCCCGCGTGCGATCCCTTCGTGGCGCTGCCGGCCGATGGGCCGTGACTGCCCCGCGCGCGTCACCGCGGGGCGGCGCCGATCGAGCGCGCGCTAACGGGACGGCGCGCAGAACTCGGCCGCAAGGCCGGCGAAGGCGGCCCGCAGGAAGGCGTCCACCGGCCGGTCCCCGCCCGCCTGGATCCAGGCCTCGATCGCCAAGCGCATCGCACCGAGCGACGCCATGGCGACGAGGCGCAGCGAGGCGCTGCGGGCCGGATCCCCCCAGCGCTCGATCAGTGCGGCGTGCAGGGCCTGCTCGTGCAGGCCGTAGGCCGCCTGCTTGCGGGCCTTCAGGGTCTCGCTGGATCGCATGACCCGGTCGATGCTGATGAACTCCTGGGTCCGGAATCCCGTCGACAGCGTCAGCAGGGCGTCGCGGACGACCTCGACCGGAACCTTGCCCTCCGGCTGGGCCAGGACGGCCCTGCGCAGGGCCGCGCCGAAGCCCCGCATCTGCCAATCCAGCAGAATCTCTTCTTTCGACTTGAAGTAGTAGAAGAAGGTTCGACGCGAGATGCCGGCGGCCTCGGCGATCGCGTCCAGAGTCGTGGCCTCGTAGCCGTGCTGGCTGAACAACCGCAGGCCGGTCTCGGCGATCCGTTCCAGTGTCTCCTGCCGCTTTCGCGCGCGCAGGCTGCCGGGCTTCGGTGGCGGGATCCCCATGCCGGCGTTGTCGCATGCGATTCCGCACTTGCAAAGTTGCACGCAGTGCAATTATATTTTCGCACCGAGTGCAAATTTCTGGAACGGTATCGGGACGCGGTGCCGGTTTCCGGTCGCGTGCTCGCTCGCCCGCCGAGTCCGGCAGGCTCGGTCGCCGTCGGGACGCGCGTCCCGACGGCCGAACTCTCGCCGGCGCGCCCAGCGGCGGGCGCGCGTCGTGGTCGCGCTGTGACCGGCGACGCGCAGCGCCGCGGGTCGTCCCGTCCCGCCTCCTCTCGCGAAAGCCCTGCCCCATGCTCGATTGCTCCAGTCCGACAGCGGCGCGGCCGACGCCCAGCCGGCGGCAGGTCGGCGCCCTGCTGCTGGGAACCCTGGCCGCGGGACTGACGCGCCCGGCCGCGGCGCAGCCTGTCGTGGAGGACGTCCGGATCGCCGATTTCGACTGGGTCGACGGCGCGCGTCAGCGGCCCGTGCCGGCACGCCTCTACTGGCCGAACACGTCGTCGCTCAGAAGGCGCGTTCCGCTCGTCGTGTTCTCGCACGGTCTCGGGCAGTCCCGGACCGGCTACAGCTATCTCGGTCGGCACTGGGCGTCCCACGGGGTCGCGAGCCTGCACCTGCAGCACGTCGGCAGCGACACGTCCGTCTGGACCGGCAATCCCCTGGCCCTGCTTGACCGGATCGAGCGGGCGGCGCAGGAACAGGAGGCGATCGCGCGGGCGCGCGACCTGCGCTTCGCCCTGGACCGCATCCTCGTTCAGGACGGGGGCGCTTTCGGAGACCGGATCGACCCGCGCCGGATCGTTGCGGCCGGCCATTCCTACGGTGCCAACACGACGCTGATCGCGGCGGGCGCGCGCGTCATCCGCGACGGACGCCCCCTTCAGGCGCGGGACCCGCGGATCGCGGCCGGCATCGTGATCTCGGCGCCGCCCTTCTACGGCGAGCGCGACCTGCGGGCCGTCCTGGGCGCGGTGGAGATCCCGACCCTGCACGTCACGGCGACCGAGGACGTCATCCAGCTGCCCGGGCGGACCTCGCCGTTCAGCGATCGCCTCGCCGTGTACGAGGCGATCGCGACGCCCCGGAAGGCGCTGGCGGTCTTCCGGGGCGGCTCGCACAGCATCTTCACCGACCGTCCCCTGACCGGCGGTCTGAACCTGAACCCGCAGGTGAAGGAGGCGACCGCCACCGGGGCGCTGGCCTTCCTCGACCTCGCGTTCGGCGGCGATCCGGAGCCGCTGCGCGCGTGGTCCTCGACCTGGAAGCCGATCCTCGCCGTCGCGCCCGCGGGCTTCGCGCGCGCGTCGCTGGCGCAACCCGCCGTGTCGTCCCGCGAGAGGGACCGCGCGCGCGCGCACCCTGTGCAACCGCTCTGACACGCCGGTCATCGCGCCCCATCGGAGCCGAACCTGCCAGCCCGGTCTCACCGTCGATGTCGGCGCTCCGGGTCAGGTCGCTTCGCGCGACGTGAGGGTGCGCTCGACCAGTGCGCGGATCCGCTCCCGGTTCGGCGCGGTCCCGAACAGGATCCGGTAGAGGATCGGCGAGACGACCCCGTCCAGCACCGCCTCGGGATCCGGGAAGGCCTCGCCGCGGGCCAGGGCCCGATCCGCGATGATCGCGATCTGATCGCGCGTGAAGCTGCAGCATCGCTGGGCACAGTTCGCGTCCGACGCCGCCAGAACGTCCCGGATCATCGCCCGCCCCGGCGCGGACGACATCTCGTCCGCGTACTGTTCCGCCCAGGCCTCGAGATCGGTCCGGCCGTTGCCGGTATCGGCCGGCTCGGCGTCGGGACGCAGCCGCTCGACTGCGACGTCGGCGAAGAGTTCGGCGAGCGTGCCCCACCGCCGGTAGATCGTCGACGGCGTCACGCCCGCCGCGGCGGCCACCAGGGGCACCGTGATCTCCGAACGGTCCGTCCGGGTCAGGAGTTCGCGCACGGCCGCCTGAACCGAGGTCTGCACCCGCGCGCTGCGCCCGCCCGGACGCGGCCCTTGCCTCGTCGTCATCCTGCACTCTGCCGTCGGCGGCGCCACAAACGCAAAAGAGTTGCGTTTGTGGCGCGGAGGGACTACGCATCAAACGCAACGGATTAGCCTTTAGGGTCGTCAATGACCAGGGTCGGCAACCTGAAAGTTGTGGCTGTCGCGGGCGGCGGCACGCTGTTCTTCCACGCGGCGGTGCTCGGCACCTTCCTCGCCGCGTCCGCCGCGCCGACGCCGCTGTACCGTTTCTATCAGGAGACCTACGCGCTCTCCCCCGTGCTCACGACCGCGGTGTTCGCGGTCTACGCGCTGGCCCTCCTCAAGGCGCTTCTCGTCGCCGGGTCGATCTCGGACCACCTGGGTCGACGGCCGGTGATCTGCGGCGCGCTGCTCCTCGAACTCGTGGCGATGGTCCTGTTCACGACGGCCCACGGGGCGTGGGGTCTCATCGCGGCGCGCTTCGTCCAGGGCGTGGCCACCGGCATCGCGGCGAGTTCCCTGGGCGCCGCGCTGGTCGACGTCGACCGGGGGCGGGCCCAGCTCGTGAACGCGATCATGCCGCTGATCGGGATGGCGGTGGGCGCGCTCGGGACCAGCGCGCTCGTGCAGTACGGCCCGCATCCGCTCCGTCTCGTCTACGCGATCCTGGGGGCGGTGTTCGTCGCGCAGGCCGCCCTCCTCTGGCTGACGCCCGAGACCGGGGAGCGCCGCACGGGAGCGCTGCGGGCCCTGAGGCCCCGCGTCGTGGTCCCGCCGCAGGCCAGACGGCCGCTGGCCGCGATCACGCCGACCAACATCGCGACCTGGATGCTCGGCGGCTTCTACCTCTCCATCGTCCCCTCGCTGGTGGTCGCCGCGACGGGCAGCCGGACACCGTTGACGAGCGGCGTCATGGTCGCGGCCCTGATGGTCGCGGGCGCCTGCGCGGTCGTCCAGCGGCGCGGCGGGGACGCGGCAGCCAACCTGACGATCGGGACGCTGGCCATGACGACCGGTCTCGTCATCGTGCTCGCCGGCATGCACGGCGGGAGCGTGCCGGTCCTGATCGGCGGGACGTTGGTCGGCGGCGCCGGCTTCGGGACGAGCTTCCTCGGTGCCCTCGGGACGATCGTTCCGCTGGCGAAGCCGGGCGAGCGGGCGGGGCTTCTCTCGACCTACTATGTCGAGAGCTACCTGGCCTTCAGCCTGCCGGTGATCTGTGCCGGATATCTGGTGCGCCGGATCGGCTACGTGACCACCGCCGACATCTACGCGGCCGCCATCGTCGCCATGAGCGCGGCCGGGTTCCTGGCACGGCGGGCGATGGCGGCGCGGCGCGTCCTGCCCGGCTGATGCACGGTGCCGTGGCCGAGACGGTCCCCGGCCGCATTCCGCGCCCGCTTCAACGGCTGCCCGACACGCGCGAGCGCCGAGGGCGGCGCCGCGCGGGCAGCGGTTGTCGTGCCGACGGAGGCGAGACCGGCGGGACGGTCTCGGCCCAGCCGCGTTGAGGCAGGTCAGCGGCGCGCGCGAGGGACACCTGGCTTCCGCGCGCTCCCGGGACGCGGATCCGAGCGGAGGCATGCATGCGAGACTTCACGGTCGTCTGGGACGCGGCGCGGCTGGCCTGGGTGCGGGAGCGCGTGCGGGCCTACCGCATGCCGCGCCTGCCGACGGGGGCCGGCTGGCGCTACGGCTGCGATCCGGACGTCCTGGCCGCCCTGTGCGCCCACTGGCTCGACGGCTTCGACGAGGCCGCCGCCGCGGCCGAGCTCAACCGCTTCCCGCAGATCCTGGCCCGCGTCGAGGATCTCGACCTGCACGCGGTCCACGTCGTCGGTGAGGCGGAGGGCCGGCGCCCGCTGCTGCTGATCCACGGCTGGCCGGGCTCGATCTACGAGTTCTGGTCGGTGATCGAGCCCCTGGCCTTCCCGTCGCGCCACGGCGGGCGGCCGGAGGACGCGTTCGACCTCGTGATCCCGGCGCTGCCCGGCTTCGGCTTCTCGGGCAAACCCGCCGCGCCGATCGGGGCGCGCACCGCGGCGCGGCTGTTCGACCGCCTGATGCGCGAGGCGTTGGGCTACCCGCGCTACCGGGTGCAGGGCGGCGACTGGGGCGCCGGGGTCGCGGCCTGGCTCGGCCTCGACCACGCCGACGCGCTGGAGGCGATCCACCTGAACTACCTGCTGGTGCAGCCCGACGCCGAGCCGGAGAGCGCGGCGGAGCGGGCCTGGCAGAAGCAGGCCGCGGCCACCCAGCAGGCCCTCGGGGCCTACGCGCAGCTCCAGGGCACCAAGCCCCTGTCCCTGGGCTACGCCATGGCGGACGAGCCGGTGGCGCAGCTGGCCTGGCTGGTCGAGCGCTTCCACGACTGGGCCGACCTGCGGGAGCGGCCCTTCGCGCAGGTGTTCTCGAACGATCAGCTCCTGACCAACGCCCTGCTCTACATCCTGACCGATTCCTTCGCGACGGCGACGTGGTTCTACGCCGGCGCGCAGCTTGAGGGCGTGCGCCGGATGCCGCCGGGCCGGCGCGTCACGGTGCCGACGGCCTTCGCGGCCTACCCGGATCCGCGCACGCCCGCGCCGCCGCGGGACTGGCTCGAGCGCGGCTACGCGGTCTCGCGCTGGCGGACGATGCCGCGCGGCGGGCACTTCGCCGCCATGGAGGCTCCGGACCTGTTCGTCCAGGACCTGCGGGACTGGGGCCGCGGCTGACGGAGTCATCCCGCCGCACCCCGGACCCGGCCGCGCTCTGGGGCGTTGGCCGGGGATATCCCCCATCCTCGTGGAGTGCGCGCTATGAAGCTTGCAGGAGGCGTTCGCGCCGGGCTGGCCGTGTCGTTGATGTCCGGCGCGGCCGTGCTGGCAGGTCCCGCCGCGGCTCAGGACGCGAAGCCCGCGCCCGCGGCACTCACGAAGGTGGCGGGCTTCGCCCATCAGGTCACGGGTATCACCGTCAGCCGCGACGGGCGCATGTTCGTCAACTTCCCCCGCTGGAGCGAGGACGCGCCCGTCTCGGTGGCCGAGGTGAAGGACGGCACGCCTGTCCCCTATCCGGACGCGGAGTGGAATAGCTGGCGCAACGCCAAGAAGGACGAGGTCGACCCGAAGACCCACTTCGTCTGCGTGCAGAGCGTCGTGGCCGACGGTCAGGACCGTCTCTGGGTGGTCGACGCGGCCGCGCCCGCCATGGCGCACGTGGTCAAGGACGGCCCCAAGCTCGTCGGCATCGACCTGAAGACCAACCGGGTCGTGAAGACCATCCCGTTCGACACCAGCACGGTGCTGCAGGCCTCCTACATCAACGACGTGCGGATCGCGCCCGACGGCAAGACCGCCTACCTGACCGATTCCGGCGCCGAGGGGGCGCTGATCGTGGTGGATCTCGACAGCGGGTCCGCCAAGCGCGTGCTGTCCGGGCATGCCTCGACCATGCCGGACAAGAGCGTGACCGTGCAGTACGACGGCAAGCCGCTGCGCCGCCCGGACGGCCGCGGCGTCGAGTTCTCGGCCGACGGCATCGCCCTCTCGCCGGACGGGAAGACCCTGTACTGGCAGGCCATCAAGGGCAAGACGCTCTACAGCCTGCCGACCGACGCCCTCACCGGCTGGGCGACCGCCTCCTTCGTGCCCGAGACGCTCAGCGACAGGACGCTGGAATCGAAGATCGTGACGGTCGGCGAGAACGGCCCCGCCGACGGCCTGCTGATCGCCCGCAAGGACGGCCGGATGTACGTGACCTCGCCGCAGGACAACGCCGTGAAGGTCCGCGACCTGACCGGCAAGGGGAGCGGCCTCACGACCCTGGTGCAGGACCCGCAGCTGCGGTGGCCGGACACGTTCAGCGAGGGACCGGACGGCACGATCTACGTGACGACGTCGCACATCCAGGACTCGGCCGACTACAAGCCGGGCGCGCCGATCAGCCTTCCCACGGAACTCTGGGCGATCCGGTCGGGACCGGGCGACGTCACCGGGTCCACGGCGCCCGGGACGGCTCGCTGAGGACCGCTGCGGCCGCGCCCCGTCGTCCCGACGCGGGCCCCCCTCGCCCGGTCAGGTCGGCGGAGGCCGTGCTCGTGCTGCCGGGGGCATCGGCCTCGCCCGAGCCCCCGCGACGCGCCGGGCGGGGCCCGACCCGCCACCGCGCCCGCTGCGGCGCCGCGCCTCGGGACCTCTAGACCAGCGCGTATCCGGCATCGGTCCGCTCGATCCGCCCCCGGGCGGAGAGATGCATCCCGGTCACGCTCAGGCCCTCCGTCGCCGCGCGATCGAGGACGCGCCGGCGGGTCGCGATCGCCTCCGCCGGGTCGGTGTCCCAGATCACCGTCCAATCCGGGTGCGGCATCTGCAGGAGCCGCGAGTGGACGATGTCGCCCCAGATCAGTAACCGGTCCGCGCCGTCCGCGATCAGCACGCCCATGTGCCCCGGCGTATGGCCGGGTAGCGGCAGCGCGTGGATGCCGGGGGCGAGTTCCGCCTCGCCCGAGACGCGGCGGGTCCGAGCGCGGTAGGCGGCGAGCACGGCCTGCGCCGTCTCGAACATCGGGCGCAGGGCGGCGGGCGCGGAGGCCCGGGCCCCGGCATCGGTCCAGTAGGCGACCTCGCGCGCCTGCACCACGAGCTCGGCGTTCGCGAACCGCGCCAGGCGTTCCGGCGTCAGGAGACCGCCCACGTGGTCGGCGTGGAGGTGGCTCAGCCAGATGGTCTCGACCTGATCGGGCCGCACGCCCTCCGCCGCGAGCGCGGCGGTCACGCGGTCGAAGCCCGGTCCGAAGACGGTGCCGCAGCCCGCATCCAGCAGCCAGTGGCGCGCGCCGCGCCGGATCAGGAAGGCGTTGACCGGCTCCGGCGACGGACCGTCCGCGCTGAGACCGGCCCCCTGCAACAGCGCCCGTCCGGCCGGGCTCTCGGCCGCCGGCATCATGCGCGGCTCCAGCGGAAACAGCCCGTCGCGCAGCGGCGTCACGGTGAGCGCGCCGACCCGATAGGGTCCAGGCGCGGCCGCGGCGGGTTCGCGCAGGCCGAGCGGCAGCAGGGCGGAGGCGGCGAGCAGCCTGCGGCGGGAGAGATGAAGGGCCATGGCGGGCTCCGCGGGAGACGGGACGCCGCCATCCTGCGGTGCGTGTCGGCGTCGGGCCAGGGACGGCCTCCCGCCCGCGACCGGGCATTCTTCCCGCGCTGATCGGCACAGCTTGCGCGCCGGCCCGGTCCCGGTGCCAAATCGGCGCGTCGTCTCGAGCCCGGCCGTTTCGCCCCCATGAGCCTGCCCGCGCATCTCGGCTTACGCCTCCTCGCGGTCGCCATCCTGTGCTTGGCCGGCGCCGTCGCCTGGACCGGCTGCGCGGCACAAGCGAGCCTGCGGCGGGAGGCCGCGATCTCGGCGGACCGGATCGCCGCGCAGCTCGCGCGTCAGCCAGGCCTCGGCAGCGCCGGCCCGGTCGCGATGGCCGCCGCGCCGCCGCAGCCCGCACCGGCGATCCTCACGCTCCTTCCGGGGATCTGCGCCGACATCCAGCTCGGCGTCGAACCGCCCCGGCGGGTCTGCGGCGACTGGGATGGCCTCGATGCCGCGCCCGGGTGGTTTCGGGCGGCGGACGCCGCGGTCGAGCCGACGATCCGCGCCGTCGTCTATCGGGAGCGCGCGATCGGCAGCGTCACGTCCTGGCCCGACCCGACCGCCGCGGCGGCCCGTGTCTGGCAGCGGGTTCGCCTCGCCGGCGGGCTCGCGCTCGCTCTGACGGCGGCGACACTGCTTCTCAACTGGCTCGCCGTCACGCGCCTCGTCGCGCCGGCCCGGCAGATCGTGCACGGGCTGGCGAACGTCGACGCGGCCCGCGCCCGGTCGCCGCTGCCGCGCTTCGCAGCCGCCGAGTTCGACCGGATCGCCCGCGCCTGCGACGATCTCGCCGACCGTCTCGTCCGCGCCGAGGCCGCGCGCGCGGAGCTGATGCAGCGGCTCGTCACGGTGCAGGAAGAGGAGCGGCAGGCGCTCGCGCGGGACCTGCACGACGCCTTCGGCCAGTGCCTCGCAGCCGCGGGCGCGCGGGCGGCCGCGATCGAACTCGCCGCGCCCCACGACCGCGAGGATCTCCGCGCGGACGCGCGCGGCATCGAGGCCGTGATCGCCAGCATGCGGGAGAGCCTGCGCGGGGCGTTGGCGCGCCTCGAACTGCCCGATCTCGCCGAGACCGGGCTGGAGGACGCGCTGCGGGGCCTCGTGGCGGATTGGCGGGGGCAGCTCAGGTCCGGCCCGGCCCTCCATCTCGACGTGGTCGGCGACCTCGCCGACATGCCGGTGACCGTCGCGGCGAGTCTCTACCGCGTCGCGCAGGAGCTCCTGACCAACGCCCTCCGCCACGGGCGTCCGAGCCGGATCTTCCTGCGGGTCGTCCGGGCGGAGACCGGAGCGCGGTCGGTGACGCTCACCCTGGACGACGACGGCAGGGGCGATGTGTCCCGCACGGCGTCCGGGACGGGCCGCGGGCTCGTCGGCATCCGCGCGCGCCTCGCCGCCCTCGGGGGCACCCTCGCGCTGACCGGCACCGGCAACGGGATCCGCGCCTGCGCGACCGTCCCGACCGCGGGCTGAGGCGCCATGGCCGCGTCCATCCTCCTCGTCGACGACCATCCGGTCGTGCGCGAGGGCTACCGCCGCCTGATCGAGCGCCAGCCGGGACTCGCCGTGACGGCGGAGGCGGCGAGCGCGGCGGACGCCTACCGCCAGTACAAGGCACACGGGCCGGATCTCGTGATCCTCGACCTGTCGCTTCCGGGACCGAGCGGCATCGAGGCCATCCGGCACATCCGCCAGTGGGACAGAACGGCCCGCATCCTCGTCTTCAGCATGCGCACCGGGGCCGTCGTCGCGCGCCAAGCCTTCGCCGCCGGGGCGTGTGGCTATGTCAGCAAGGCGAGCCCGCCGCGCGAGTTGCTGGCGGCGGTGACCGCCGTGCTGCGCGGCGAGCGGGCGATGAGCGCCGACATCGCGCGCGCGATCGCCCAGGACGACGTTGCGGGCGGGCGCGCGGCGGTCGACGCGCTGAGCCCGCGGGAAGTCGAGATCCTGAGCCTGACCGCGGCGGGAATGACCGCGCAGGCCGTGGCCGAGGCCCTCTGCGTGAGCCTGAAGACCGTGCACAACAACCTGTCGGGGATCCGCGCCAAGCTCGGTGCCCGCACCGATGCACACCTCGTCTGGATCGCCCTGGGCGCCGGGCTCGTGTCCCCGCCCGAGGCGCCGGCCGGCAGGACGTGACGGGGACCGCGCGCGCGCGCGAACTCCGATCGAGGCCCGCCGCGCCGCAACCGTCGCGGCGCTCGGCGTCGGCGCGCCCTGCGGGCCGGCCTGTCGCTCGACGCCCTGCCCCGCTCCGGATCCTGAGGGCAGCGTCGCCAGCCGCGTGACCGCGCGTGCATTGATCTGACTGAGGGCTGATCCTTCCCGACATCCGTCAGCGGGCGGCGCGCCGCGTTTAATCCGCGCCGATGCGTGCGTGGGGGCACTCCGCGATTGCATGTCGTCGCCTACATTGCCATCGCGGCGGAATATTACGGGCCCATTCACGGCTCGTGATTTTGCCGAGACTGCGGATTAAACGACGATTACATGCGAACGGCGTCGCTGCTCTTGTCTGGCGCGGGGCGGGCGCACCCGATGCCCGGGTTGTCGCTCGCGGATCTCCTGCCGGTCGTCGGTTCTCGCCGCGAGGACGGGCGCGTCCCGCCGCGCAGGCACATCAGAGCGGAGATTGAATCGGGAGGCTCGCCATGACTGTCGGAACAGCACTGACGCGCGGAGCGGTCATCGGCCTCGTCGCGCCGTTCATCGGCATCCATGCGGCGCTGGCAGCCCCGTTCACGGGGACGGGCGGCGGCCCTGAGACCACGATCAACGCGCCGTACCGCTCGTCGGTGGGGCAGACGGTGCCGCCCGGCGCGGGGGCCGCGCCGCTGCACGATCCGCGCGAGCGGACGCGCCGGCAGAAGGACCTCGACGCAGTCCTCGGCAGCGTCTGCGACGGGTGCTGACACCGTCGCGACAGGTCCGCCTCACTCATCGACTGGCACGAACGGGAACGAGCAGTTGCGTCCTCCACACGACATCCGAATCCTCAGCCAGGTGCGCTGCCACCTCGGCGAAGGGCCGAGCTACGATCCGCGTACCGGGACGGCGTGGTGGGTCGATATCCTGGAAGCGCGCCTGTTCGAGAAGCCGATCGCCAGCGCCCAGAAGGCGCTGGTCCACGTCCTGCCCGTCCAGGTCAGCGACGTCGCGGCGATCGACGGCGCCCACCAGCTGCTCTCGGCGGAGGACGGTCTCTATGTCCGGTCGATCCGGGACGGGGACATCCGGATGCTCTGCCCCCTCGAGGAGGATCTGCTCGACAACCGCTCCAACGACGGCCGCGTCCATCCGAGCGGGGCCCTGTGGATCGGCACGATGGATCGCGACGCCACTAAGGGGCGTGGATCGATCTATCACGTGGCCGGCACGAAGGTGCACCGCCTCTTCGGTGGCCTGACGATCCCCAACGGCATCAGCTTCTCGCCGGACGGCGCCACCGGCTACTTCGTCGATACCGACGTCGGCGTGCTTCACCGCGTGCCGCTCGACCCGAGGACCGGGCTGCCGCGGGGGCCGGTCGCGATCCACTTCGACCATCGCGGCGGCGAGGGCGCGATCGACGGGGCCGCCGTCGATGCCGAGGGCCTGATCTGGACGGCGCGCTTCGGCGCCGGCTGCCTCGACGCCTACAGCCCCGCGGGCGAGCGGGTCCGCACCGTCTCGGTGCCGATGCGGCAACCGACCTGCCCGACCTTCGCGGGCCGCGACCTCGACCGCCTGCTGGTCACGTCCGCCTACGAGGGCATGGACGCGGCGGACCGCGCCGAGGATCCGGAGCACGGCCGAACCATCCTGATCGACGTGGGCGCGCGGGGGCTGCTGGAGCCGGCCTTCCGGCTCTGCGCCTGACCCAGCGGATCCGGCCGGAACCCGTTCCTCGCGCGCCCTCGGCCCGGGCGTCGGAGCCCGACCCTCAGGAGATTCCATGACCGACGCGGGCGAGCGCCCCTATCAGCCCATCGAAGCCTACGCCCTCCTCAGCAACTGCGAGGGGTGCGCGCTCGTCGCCCGCGACGGGTCGATCGACTGGGCCTGCCTGGAGCGCTTCGACGCCGACCCGGCCTTCTCCCGGCTGCTCGACCGCCGGCGTGGCGGCCATTTCTCCATCCGCCCCGAGGGGCGGTACGAGACGACGCGGCAGTACCTGAGCCGCAGCAACATCCTGGAGACCACCTTCACCACGCCGGACGGCTTCGTGACCCTGCACGACTTCATGGTCGGGCCGGAGGGCGGCCCGGACCGGCCCCGGTTGGTCCGGCACGTCAGCGGCGTGTCGGGCCGCGTCCCGATCGCGGTCGCCTACCGGCCGCTGGCGGGCTTCGCCGAGGCCGTCGCGCCGCCGGAGATCGCGGGCGGACGGGTGACGGCACCGGGATGCCCGGGCCTCGTCGCGGATGTCGAGTTCGTGCGGGACGGGACCGGCGCCGCGGCGCGGTTCGTCCTGGAGGGCGGGCAGGCGCGGAGCTTCAGCCTCTACGGCGATGCCCTGCCGGACGCGCCGCCGGACGCGCGCGCCCTGATGGAGCGGACGCGCAGCGCCTGGGTGCTGTGGACGCAGGACGCCGCCTATACCGGGCCGCTCGCGGACGAGCTGATCCGGTCGGCGCTCGTGCTCAAGGCGCTGACCTACGCGCCGACCGGCGCGATGGTGGCGGCGGCCACGACCTCGCTGCCGGAGGAGATCGGCGGGATCCGCAACTGGGATTACCGGTTCTGCTGGATCCGCGACGCGTGCCTGTCCTTCTACGTCCTGAAGAAGTTCGGCATGCTGCGCGAAGCCGAGGCCTTCTTCGGGTTCGTGGCCGAACTCTGCGCGCGGGCGAAGGGGCGGCTGCGGCCGCTCTACAGCGTCTCGGGCGAGGCCGATCTCACCGAGGCCACGATCGCGCATTTCGAGGGCTGGCGGGGCAGCGCGCCGGTTCGGGCGGGCAACGAGGCCGCCGAGCAGCATCAGGCCGACGCGTACGGACAGGTGCTCGACCTGCTCTACCTCTACACACGCCTGGGCGGCACGCTCCCGGACGCGATGCACGGGCACGGCGCCCGGCTGGCCGACATCTCCGCCGCGCACTGGCACCGGCCCGACGCGGGCCTCTGGGAGCCGCGCAAGCCCGAGCAGCGCTACCTCCACGCGGCGATCATGAACTGGGTCGCCCTGGACCGGGCGATCCGCCTGTTCGGCCCGCGCGAGACCTGGTGCCGGGAGCGCGACCGGATCGTCGCGTGCGTGAACGGCCCGGGGATCCACCGGGACGGCTACTACCCGCAATACCTCGGCGGGGACGACGTCGATGCCGCCCTGCTGATGGCGCCCATGGTCGGCTTCCCGATCGACGAGGCCGCCTTCGCCCGGACCGTGGACGTCGTCATCGAGCGCCTCGGGCACGGCCACCTCGTCTACCGCTACCGCAACGGCGACGGCCTGCCCGGCCACGAGGGCACCTTCCTGCTCTGCGCCTTCTGGCTGGTCGACGCGCTGCTCTGGCTCGGCCGGGACGCGGAGGCGCGGCTGCGCTTCAACGCCCTGCGCGCCCTCCAGAACGACGTCGGGCTCTACGCCGAGGAGGTCGCGCCGGACGGCGCGTTCCTGGGGAACTTCCCGCAGGCGTTCAGCCATCTCGGCTTCATCCACAGCGCCCTGATGCTCGACCTGTTCGACCACGGCGGCCGCCCGGCGGTGCAGGGCACCTACGCCGACCGGTCCCTGCGCGAGACGGCGCTGCGCCGGAGTCCGACCCTGGGCGGGCCCGCCTGACCGCCGCGCGTTCCGCCCTGCCCGCCTCACCACCCGCCTCGCCACCCGCGTCGCTACCTGGAGTGCCCATGTCCCGATCGAGCCGTCACGAAGCCCGTCTCCTGAGCGTCGACGAGGCCGATCTCGTCGCGCGCTCGCATCATCCCAGGCTCGCCGAGGCCGATGACGGCGGCTTGGCGGAGCTGGTCGCGCGTCTTCGGGAAAGCCGGGACCGCGCGCGGCATATCTCCCGCCGGCAGCGCCGCGAGCTGCGCGGCAAGGCCGACCCGTCCGGCGCGCGGGCCGCGACGGACAACACCGGGACACGCCGGAAGGCCGCGGTGCTGGCGGCCGCGGTGAAGCGTGCCAGCAAGGAGAGCGAGCGCAGGCGCAACGCCCGGGCGCGCGGTCGCCTGGTCACGAGCTCCCGCAGGGCGCTGGCGATGAGGCAGGCCGCCGGCGATCCCGGTCCCGCGCGGCCGTCCACGCGCGAAGCGCACGATGGCATGCGGCCCGTGCCCAACGACGGCCTCGCACCGTCGGGCGCCCTCGACAGTGCGGGCCATGAGATCGCGCGGCGGCGCGGCGGCGGCCCGCGGTAGCGCCGGACCCGGCCGGCCCGAGCGGGCGCTCCGGGCCGAGCCCTTCTCCCCCCGGCGTCCGCCTCCGCGGCATCTCACCGGGGGCGGACGGGCCGGAGCGGATCTCGCGAGGTCCCGCTCCAGGCTCCCTGTCGAAGAGCGCGACCGCGTCCAAGGACGGAGCGACAGAGGTCGTCAGTCCTGGCAGGGTGGGATCCGTTCGCGGCCCTGAGCCGATGCAGAGCGCGCACCGACAGGTGCGGGCACGAGGATGTCGTCGATGCGGGGCGCCGCGCTGGTTTTCGGAACACTTCTCGTCATCGCGACCTTCGTGTGGTTCATGTACTTCGTCCCTCTGGGATGCGCGATGAACACGACGGGATGCCGGGAGACGTTCACCGTCTGGAGCGGCGGCGGCCTGGTCCATTTCTGGGCCCCGCTCCTCGTCGCAGCCTCGGCGATCGTCTTCGGATTGTCGGGCTCCAGGTAGATTGGCGGTGTCATCGTCCCTCGATGGATGCGCACCGATCTCCACAGTCGTCGACGGATCTGTTCGGGAGCGATGAGGCGAGCATCGATGCCGTGGCGGACGATGCGGCCGGGATCATCGCGATGGCCGGGCAGCCGTTCCGGTGATCTTGCTCGCGGGTCACAGCCCGGCGTGCCGGCGCGAGCGGCCGATATCGGCGGTGGCAACCTGGTCCACCGGACGGTGTTGGGTCCCCCGGAGGTCGCTTCGGTATGGCGCGTCGCATCCTGATCACCGGCGCCAGCATCGCCGGCAACACGGCGGCCTGGTGGCTCGGCCGCAGCGGCTTCGACGTGACCGTGGTCGAGCGCGCGCCCGCCTTCCGGGATGGTGGGCAGAACATCGACGTGCGCGGCGTCGGTCGCACGGTGCTGCGCCGGATGGGCCTGGAGCGGGCCGCCCTCGACAGCGGTACCGGCGAGGAGGGGACGGCCTGGATCGACGGTCAGGGGCGGGTCGCCGCGCGATTCGACGTCGCCGGGTCCGCGGGCGATGGCCCGACCGCCGAGATGGAGATCCTGCGCGGCGACCTGGCCCGCCTTCTCTACGAGCCGGCCCGGGAGCGGGCCCGCTACCGCTTCGGCGACCGCGTGGCCCGCGTCGCGGAGGACGAGGACGCGGTCGCCGTCACCTTCGCGAACGGCGCGACGGAACGCTACGACGCGGTGATCGTGGCCGAGGGCGTCGGCTCATCGACCCGCGAGCTCGTCTTTCCCGGGGAGAATGCGCCGCGCTGGATGGATCTGACCATCGCCTACTTCACCATTCCCCGAACCCCCGACGACGACCGGATGTGGCGCTGGTTCAACGCGAGGGGCGGCCGCAGTATCTCGCTGCGGCCGGACCAGCACGGCACCACGCGCGCGATGCTGACGCTCCGTCAACCGCCCGGCGGCGAGCAGGAATGGGATATCGCCCGGCAGAAGGCGTTCCTGCGGGCGCGTTTCGAGGGCGCCGGGTGGCAAGCCGAGCGCGTCGTGGCTGGTCTGGACGGGGCGGACGATCTCTACCTCGACGTCCTGCGCCAGGTGCGGATGAAGCGCTGGTCGTCCGGCCGCGTCGCGCTGACCGGCGACGCGGCTTGGTGCGCGACGCCGCTCGCGGGAATCGGAACGACGCTGGCGGTCACCGGCGCCTGCGTGCTGGCCGGCGAGCTGGCCCGCGCCGACACGGTCGGGGCCGCGTTCGCGGCGTACGAACGGGCGATGCGCCCGTATGTCGAGCGGGCGCAGAGTGTTCCCAAGCTCGCGCCGAAGCTCATGAATCCGCGGACGCGGACCGGCATCCGTCTCCTCCACGCGGCCCTGGACGTCGCGAGTCGGCCCGTGGTTCGCCGCGTCACCGCGAAGCTGTTCGACGGGCGATCCGAGGAGCCCGATCTCTCCGCTTATCTCGGTCGATCGGCTTGATCCGACAGCGCGGCACCCGCGCGCCGCACGGTTTTACCGCGAGCGCTCGGATCTCCGCGGCCCGGCGCGCTGCGGGCTCTGACCCGGGGCTGGTGCGCGACACCGTCTGTTGTCGGCGCCGCCCCTGCCGGCACGCAGGTCAGTGCCGGCACGCGACAATCCTCTCCATCCCCGTGAGATCACTGTCCGGTCTTTCGTGAATCGGATCCCTGCCGGGTCCCGACGCGCGCGAGCATGTCGAGGGCGTCACCGATCGCCGCGAACGCCGCGGTGTTGTCGAAGATGCACCACGCGCGACGGCCGAGGGCCTCGTGCTCTTCGAGTCGCTCGGCGATCCGGGACAGGACGCGCGGCTCGTACGCCGAGTGGTACATCCGCGGCGAGCCGTGGAGCCGGTAGTAGACGAGGTCCGGCCAGCCGCCGGGCACGGCGGCGTTCCGGACCGGCGCGGGGTCGGCCGCGACGCGGGCGATCGCGAGGCCGACGAGCAGGCGATCGACATCCTGGGTGAACCACGTGGCGTGGCGCGGCTCACAGACGATGTCGCCCGGGAAGCGCCGCCGGAATTCCGTCAGGAAGGACGCCGCGGACGGGCTGTCGAAGGCCAGACTCGGCGGGAGCTGGAGCAGCAGCGGCCCGAGCCTCGTCCCGAGACCTGCGACCTCACCGAGGAAGCGCGCGAGGGGCTCGTCCGCTCCGATGAGGCGCCGCTCGTGCGTGACCGACCGCGGCACCTTCACGGCGAAGCGGAACCCGTCCGGCACCGCCGCGGCCCATTTCGCGTACGTCGTCACCCGATGGGGCCGATAGAAGGAGGAGTTGATCTCGACGGCGGGAAAGCGCTGTGCGTACCGCTCCAGGTGGCTGCCCGCCTCTGGAAATCGCGGCGCGTAGGTCTTGGGCAGGCTCCAGCCCGCGGTACCGACGGCGATGGCGTCTGATGGATGCATGGAATACCGCTCGTAGCCGAAGCCATGCCGGCCCGACCGGCGATCGGTAGACCGGGACCTGCGCGCATGCGAGCGCTCGACGAGGTGTTCGACCGTCTCCCGCACTCCGCGTTCCGTCGACGATTCCGGCTGGCGCCCGCCGATCGCGCTTATCTCCGGGCGAAGGGGCTCCCGACGGTCCTGGACCATGCGCGGGACTTCGTGCGGCGACGCCTCGCGCCCGCCGAGCCCAGGAACGACGGCAAGCAGACGCCCTTCCGCGGCCACCCCGTCTTCACAGCGCAGCACGCGTCGGCAATCTGCTGCCGCGGCTGTCTGGCCAAGTGGCACGCGATTCCCGCGGGCCGGGAATTGACCGCGGCCGAGCAGGCCCACGCGGTCGCGGCGATCGCGCGCTGGCTGCGCTCCCAGGACGTCGAGGCCTGAGGCGCGCCCGAGCCCGGGCGCTGCCGCCGGGCGCCGCGATTCCCGACACGCCCGCCGAAGCGGTTCAGGCCCGGCGGCGTGCCGTCGCTGGTCGCGGCGTCCGGGCCGACCGGCCCCGCCGCTTCTCCCGCTCCGCGGATTTCTTGCCCTTCGGCCCTCCGGCACTCGCCTCGCCCCTCCCCTGCCGCGGCGGCGCGGCGTGCGCGTCGAGGAAGCGGCGGCACGCGTCGAAGTCGGTCTCCGCCTCCGGAGGGCACGGGACGCCGCGCTGCTGGGCGAGGCTGCGCGCGTAGCCGAGCATCGCCGCGCTCGGGATCCGCTGGCCGCCGGCGTGGTCCGCCTGCGCGGCGCGCGGTCCGGCATGGGTGTCGAGGAACGCGCGGCAGACGCTGATGCTGCTCCTGCAGCCGCGCGGCAGCGTCACGCCCTTCCGCTCGGAGAGGCTCACCGCGAACGCCATCATGGCCGGCGTCGGTGGCCGCTGGTCGCCCTGACCGGCTGGGATCAGGCTCGGATCGAGGCTGACCGCCGGCGCCTGCGCAATCGCGGCGATCAGGTCGTCGAGACGGGCGCGGGTGCGCTGCCGGAAGGCGTTCGCGCGCGCGACGGCCTCGGCCCGCGTGGCCGCCCGTCCGATCTCGGCGAGCTCCGCCTCGAACATGGCGCGCCCGACCGGATCCCCGTAGGCCGGGAACACCCCGCGCACCGCGCGGATGAAGGTCCGGCCGACCTCGGTGACCTCGATGGCCGGATCCTTTCCCGTGGACAGCATGATGTAGCGGCTCTTCAGGAGCTTGGGCAGGATCGTGTCCCGGGTCGCGGCGGTCCCGAGCCCCTTCGGCTCGTTCGGGTTGGCCGGGTTCTCCAGGGCGCGCTTGGCGGCCGGATCGTCCACCTGGTCGATCAGCCGACCCATCACCACCGGCAACTCGCCCCGGGTGATCCGCCGCGGCGGCTCGGTCATCGCGGTGGCGACGTCCGCCGTCGCGGCGGAGGCGGCCTCGCCGTCGGTCACGAGCGGCAGGCGGGTGGCGGTGGCTTCCGCCTCGCGCTTGGCCTTGCCGGGCACGACGTCCGCCTCGGCCTCGGCCTCGCTGCCGTAGATCGCGCGCCAACCGGGCGCGCGCACGACGCTGCCGGAGACGGCGAACCGCTTCACGCCGAGCGGTGTCTCGACCTCCGCCGTGACGCTCGTGCGCGCGTCGACACCGTCGGGAAGGTGCGCGGCGAGGTAGGCCTTCGCCACGAGCTCCCACACTCGGAACTGATCGGCGCCGAGACGGCCGCGCTCGGGCGCCTTGCGCAGGGGCACGATGGCGTGGTGCTCGCCCGGATCCGCGACGTAGTGGCCCTTGAGACCGCGACGGATCAGCGGCGCAGCGTCTCGCGGAACCACCGCGTTCAGATCGGTCAGGACGGTCGTGACGGCCGCGATGACCGCGGCGGCATCGCCGGCCTGGCCCTCCGGCAGGTGCTCGGACTCCGTGCGCGGGTAGCTGAGGTACCCCTGATCGTAGAGGTCCTGGGCGACGCCGGCCGTGTGCTGCGGGTCCCAGCCGAACCGCTTGGCGCAGCGCCGCGCCAGGGTATCCTTCGAGAACAGCCGGGGCGGTGCTCGCCGGACATCTTTGTGCGCGACCGCCAGAGGGCCCGACCACGTCGCCGCGGCGGACCGGATCGTCTCGGCGATCGCCGCGTCGAAGATCCGCTCCTTCGGGGCGTGCCAGAGGGTGAGTTCCGCGCCCGAGCGGGTGGCCAGGTGCACCGCGACCTTGAAGAAGTCCTGCGGCACGAAGGACCGGATCCGCTCCTCCAAATCCGTCAGGATGGCGAGGGTGGGCGTCTGCACGCCGCCGAAGCGCCACGGCTCCCGGAAGGCGGGCGGGCGCAGGCGCAGCGAGATCGCCCGCGTGCCGTTCAGGCCGAGATGATAGTCCTCGTACTGCCGGCAGAGCGCCTCGAGGTAGGCGGCGTAGTCCCGCTCGCCCGAGTCGGGATCCTTGGCCAGGGCCGCGAAGGCGCGTCGGATCGACACTTCGTCGAGCGCGCCGAGCTTGAGCCGGTCGACACGCCCGTGCCAGCCGAGATGCTCGAGCACTTCCCAGGCGATCATCGAGCCCTCACGACCGGGATCGGTGGCGATAATCACGCGCTCGACGCCGGTCAGCGCCTGCCGGATCGCGGCGATCTTCGACTCGTGCGACTGGCCGGACCGGTTCGTCCCGTAGCCGACCGGGATCGTGGCGAGGACGATCGGGAGGACGTCGAAGCGCCAGGGCTTCCACTCGGGCCGGATGCTGCCCGGCTCCTCGGCCGACAGCAGGTGTCCCTCCGCGGCCACGCAGACCGTGCTCGGCGAGCGGAAGAAGCGCTGCAGCTGGCGCATCGCCGAGGGCTTCTCGAAGAAGAACAGCGTGCGACCGGAGCTCGGAGGTGGCATGTCGCTGACCGATAGGACTGTCGCCGCACCGGGCGGTGGTTCCCATTTTGTTCCAGACGGGTGCCGCTTGCAACCGGCGCCATCGATCGAGGGTTAGCCGAGGCCGCGGCACCGCGGGGGCGCCTGCGGCGCCGGTCACGAGAGCTCCGTTCGCCGAGCCGACGCATCGGATCGGTCGAGACCGTCGCGGACGCCTGGAGGCTCTGCCTTCGCAGCCCGTCGGACGGAGGAGCGTGGCGCGCGGTGGCTCCCTCCGGGCGCGGTCGTGTCCGAGCCGGGCGAGGCCGCCGGGTGCACCGGGCATGCCGTGTCGCCGGATCTTCGCCTGCGTGCGCCGCGCCATCGACGGCCGGGCGTTCGGCGCCCCGAAGGCTCCGAACGCCCGGCTGCGCGACACGGTCTTCCCGCCCCTAAGACCTGCCGGGACGGGCCGGCATCCTGCTGGCGTGGAACCGAGACCCGGTCGCCCACTAGCCGGCGCCGTGCGCCGAGACGGTCTTGTTGCCGTGAATGAGCTCCCGGCCGGCATAGAGCCCGCCGACGACCTGAAGATCGAGACGCTCCGCGTCGCGGCGCCGGACCTCTTCCATGATCGCGCTGGCCGCTTCCGGGTCGGCGCCGGTCGTCAGGAGGGCCTGCTCGCCGAGGAGCAGGGCCGAGGCGACAGTCTCCCGGATCTGGTAGGCCACGCCGGCCTGGATCAGTTCGACGGCGTGTTCCCGATCGCGGGCGCGCGCCAGCACGGGTACCAGGGGGAATTCCGCCTTGGCGATCTCCGCGACGCGCCTGGCCATGGCGGTGTCGTCGACGCAGATCAGGATCGCCCGCGCCGTCGCGGCACCGGCCGCGTGGAGGATGTCGAGGCGCGTGCCGTCGCCGTAATAGACCTTGAAGCCGAAGCCCTCGGCGAGACGGATGTTGCCCGGGTTCGTGTCGATGATCGAGACGGAGCAGCCCTGCGCGATCAGCGGCTGACTGGCGATCTGACCGAAGCGACCGAACCCGACGATGAGGGCGCTGCCCACGAGATCCTCGGGCGCCTCGACGCCGTCGGTGGACAGGGCGGCCTTGGGGCCGAGACGGTCGAAGGCGACGACCATCAGCGGCGTGATCGCCATCGACAGGATGATGGTGGCTGTCAGGACGGCGTTGGTCGTGCCGTCGATGATGCCGGCGCTCGCGGCGGCCGCGTACAGCACGAAGGCGAACTCGCCGCCCTGCGCCATGAGGGCCGCGCGCTCCAGCGACTCGGCATGGGAGGCGCGCAGAATCCGGGCCACGCCGTAGATGAGCAGGCCCTTCACGGCCATGTAGGCGGCGACGCCCGCCAGGATCAGACCGGCGTTCGCGGCGATCACGGTCAGGTCGAGGGACATCCCGACGCCCAGGAAGAACAGGCCGAGCAGGATGCCGCGGAACGGCTCGACATCGGCCTCCAGCTGGTGGCGGAAGCTCGATTCCGAGAGAAGGACGCCGGCCAGGAAGGCGCCCATCGCCATCGAGAGCCCGCCGAGCTGCATCGCGAGGGCCGAACCGAGCACGACCAGGAGGGCTGCGGCCGTCATGACCTCGCGCGCCTTGGAGGCCGCGAGGAGGCGGAACAGCGGGTTGAGCAGCCAACGGCCCGCGGCCACGAGCGCGCAGACCGAGACCAGGGCGATGGCGACCGTGACCGCGCGCTCCGTCGCGCTCGCTGCGCTCCCGCCCGGCGCGAGAAGGGCGACGGCGGCGAGGAGCGGGACGATGGCGAGATCCTCCAGCAGCAGGATCGCCACGATGCGCTGACCCTTCGGCGTCGAGAGCGCGCCGCGTTCCTCGAGGAGCTGCATGACGATCGCGGTCGAGGTCAGCACGAAGCCGGTGCCGGCCACGAAGGCGACGGTGACTGGGAAGCCCAGGGCGAGCCCGACCAGGGTGAGGGCCGCGATGCAGGCGCCCACTTGGGCGAGGCCGAGACCGAAGATCGCGCGGCGCATGCCCCAGAGCCGGGAGGGCTCCATCTCCAGCCCGATGATGAACAGGAACATCACGACGCCGAGCTCGGCCACGTGGAGGATGGCGTGGGCATCCGTGAACAGGCCCAGACCGAAGGGGCCGATCGCCAGTCCCGCCAGGAGGTAGCCGAGCACCGAGCCGAGGCCGAGCCGCTTGAACAGCGGGACGGCGATGACGCCGGCCGCGAGGAGGGCGACGACCTGGACGAGCTCGCTTCCAGCACCGGATGCTTCGACAGCCATGGCGAAATCCTTTCGTGGGTGCGCTTGCGCCCTCCAGCCCGTGCGAGGCTCCGAGGACGCGTCGATCGACCCATCTTGAGGGAGGAAGGCTGAATCACAAATGGAAACTATCGAAACGGATCGTTTCGATCATGACCCTGCGGGCGACCTTCTTCGGCTTCGGCCAGGCCCGCGCGACCGAGCCCTCGAACGCACGTGCGACCCGACGCGTACCCCTTGTCCTGATCACCGACAGGCCCGCCGGATGGCTGCCGCCCCGGCGACTTCCCTCGGGTGGGACTTTGCCGGATCGGAGAGCGGTTTTCGTGCACCTCGAAGATCGCGGTCATCAGCGTCTCGCGCGCCGATACGGGAGCAGGTCGCGACCCGCTCGTCAGGCGCGCGCTCGAACAGGAGCGTTGTTCGCCTGTCGCGGAGGACGGAATGCTCGTCCGAGTCCCGGATACCGAGGCGTTCGCGGCGCGACGCGGATCTGCACCCCCACGGACCGGCCTCCCGATCCGGCCGCTCGGCACCGGTTCGGAGAGCCTCGCGGCCGATGTGGAAGGGC